>WTBG01000156.1 GCA_013139225.1 Deltaproteobacteria bacterium | reverse complement strand
AAGGAATATCGGATCCAGCAATCTCTGCCGATACAACACCTGTGCTCTCATACTTAAAGATGAGTCTCAAAGATCCAGGCACTAAAGTCACTGGTATTCTAATCCACCAGCGTGCCTGATCGTCCATACCAAAGAAAAAAACATCAGTCCATAATTGACTCTCTCCATTGTACCCACCATAGAGGGGACTAGCTGCGAGAGGGGTGGACGTAATTAAGCATGATAAGAATATAATTAATACTAAACTTTTTTTCATAACTTTTCCTTTCATGGTTTTAAAAGAGTTTCATATTTAAGCACCTTCTTTATTGGAGAAAAAAGGTCCTGTTCGGTTATTAAGATTATTAAATTCTTTGCTGACTTCCCACCTTATTAGGGAGCCAACCAGGAATATTCTTGGTGAAGCTTCCAGCTTAGCATAGATAGTTGTTGAGGTGGGGTGATCGTAACCAAAAAGTAATGTTGTTGTTTTCTCTTCTCCCTTAAGTTTGACACCGATCTCCATTCTGGGATGGTCAAGCCCGAATTGGGCCAGATCAGAAGGGTTGTCCGTCACAGGATCAGTCTCGACGACATTGATAATACTCTGGATTATATCAACAGCTGCTTCCTCATTTCCCCGGACAGTCATAGGTTCTTTCATCCACCACACAGAATTTTCTTCTTGATATATAATAGTCTGGTTGTTTTTCATGAGCCGTAGCTTTTCAAAATCCTGTATCCTAAAAGGAAATATTTGAATCTTTCGCCATTCTTCCTTTTTTTTCTTTTCTTCAGCAAGTTTCCTTTCTTCAGCACCTTTAATTTCAAAAAAATAGAGGTAACCGCTTAAGGTAACCAGTATCAAAATGAGTAGTAACGGTTTCCCCCAATTCATTATTCGATCTTCATTCGGTGTAGGTTATAAGATAAATCAGATTGCGAATGCGTCTGGCTTTGGCAAAGATTATACAGGGATATTCCCATGTTTTTTGGGAGGACGAGTTTCCCTTTTATTAACAAGTGCTTCCAATGCGCTAATGAGAGAAGGGCGTGTATCACTTGGCCTTATTACTGCGTCAACATACCCACGGGAAGCAGCTATGTAAGGATTTGAAAATAGTTTCCGATACTCGCTTATCTTTTCCTCTCTCTTGGATTTGGGATCATCAGCACCCTTAATCTCTCTTCGGTGAATAATATTGGCTGCTCCTTCTGCACCCATAACAGCAATCTCTGCTGCTGGCCAGGAAAACACAAAGTCAGCCCCCAGGTGGCGACTACACATGGCTATGTATGCTCCACCATAAGCTTTACGGGTAATCAGGGTAAGCTTGGGAACAGTGGCCTCTGAATAACACCAGAGTAATTTTGCACCATGTCGGATAATGCCTGACCACTCCTGGTCTCTTCCAGGCAGATATCCAGGCACATCAGTAATGGTAAGTAAGGGAATGTTAAAAGCATCGCAAAATCGAATGAAACGGGTTGCTTTATCTGATGCATTGACATCCAGACATCCAGCCAGGTGTTTCGGCTGGTTGGCTATAATACCAACTACCCGTCCATTGAACCGAACAAAGCATATAATCATATTGGGTGCATAGTACTCATGTGGTTCATAAAACTGTCCATTATCCACAATAGACCGAATAACATCTTTCATGTCATAAGTTTTTCGGGGATCGTCAGGTATAATCTCGTCTAAACCAGGATCAGTACGGAGGGGGTCGTCTCCTGTTTCTACTAAAGGAGGATCCTCCATATTATTTGAAGGAAGGTAGCTTAACAACTCCTTAATGGATTCAATGGCATCTTCATCATTTTCACATGCAAAGTGGGCAACGCCACTTCTACTGTTATGAGCCATGGCACCACCCAGATCCTCCTGAGTAATCTCCTCTCCTGTAACTGCCCTGATTACATCAGGTCCGGTGATAAACATATAGCTTGTGTTTTTGACCATGAATATCCAATCGGTCATGGCTGGCGAGTAAACGGCTCCCCCGGCTGTGGGGCCCATAATAGCAGTAATCTGAGGGATAACACCTGATGAAGCGGAGTTCCTGAAAAATATTTCCCCATAACCGCACAGGGCATCAATACCCTCTTGAATTCTTGCACCTCCTGAATCAGCAATTCCCACGATGGGTGCTCCTGCTTTGAGCGCTAAATCCATAACCTTGCAAATCTTTTTAGCCTGCATTTCACCCAGGGTTCCAGCTCTTGCAGTAAAATCCTGGGAAAAGGCAAATACCGTTCTCCCTTCGACCAGTCCATAGCCAATTATGACACCATCGGAAGGAATTTCAGTCTTTGGCATATCAAAATTGACGCACCGATGGGTGACAAACAAGTCTAGCTCTTTGAAACTACCGGCATCAAATAGTAGGTTTATCCTTTCCCGTCCAGTTAGCTTGCCCCGATCGTGCTGTTTTTGAACAGCCTTTTCTCCCCCCATCTCCCGTAATTTAGATTCTTTTTCTTGTAATTCTTTGATACTATCTGCGATAACTCCCATAAGATCTCTCCTTCAGCATTAAATTTCCCACATATTTCGAGCACCCACTATAGGAAATTTGATTTTTGTTTGTCAAGAACAAAAACAGAGTATAAAAATGAAGGCATAGACAACCTTAAGATTGCAACTAAAAAACTATTAGTTAATTGTGTCAAAATCGGCATTTGTATCTGAAAAAACACCTAAAAAATTGTACCGCTCTCCTTTACTACTGCCAAGATATTCTTCCCCTTCTCCAAATATCAGCTTTTCAGACAAAGTGAGACCCTTAATCTGGTAGGTAAATTCTATGTTTTCCGATAATGCACCCTTAAACTGTGCACGGAACAGAAGTTCATCGCGAGTGCTATACTCTCCCTCCCCATAATCTTCTATGGTCCAGATGGTAAAATTACCATCCTCGAGGAAATCATAATAGTCAAAGGTTATGTGGTTAGCATAGAAGATAATTACCAAATAACCCTTCCCAGTCAGTCGAGAACTTTCTGACTGTTTTACCACACTGCCCGCTTCCAGAACATTTGCGTTAGGCACTATTAGCAGGGAGATAACAAGTGCAAAAAAGAAAATCATCCTATTTGTTTTTTTCATGTTTTCTTCTCCTCTTATTATTAATTTGTATGTGGTTTCACACTTCAGCTTAAATACTATAGCAAATAATAATATTTTTATATAACATATTTTGCAAAAATGGGCAAAAAGATATAGGGCTTCTGCTTTTTTATTGAAAATTGCTTGTAATTGCTATAACTTTAAGTAGGAGCGGCTTCTAAAAGCAAAGGATGATTTCAGAAAATAAGATGGCATATATATGCCTTGCTTTCCCCGGGAGTTGTTGTTAATTACTTAACCATTATAAGAGGAGGAAATACATATGAATAAGTTTTGCAGAACTATTTTTGTTTTACTCTGTCTGATGTTTTTTTCACTTACTCTTGTGCTGGCACAAGATGCAGCACAACCATCTGCTGAAGCAATGGAAGCTGTCATAGCCATTGAAGACTGGGCTATTGCTCCCGCTATTGAAAACCTTTCCCCTCAAAGTACAGCCCAGAGTTTTTCTGCTACTGTAGGCACGCTTTATTGCTTTACCAAAGTTGTTGGTGCCAGGGAAGAAACCTCAATCACTCATACCTGGTACTATCAGGACAGAGAGATGGCAAAAGTAATTCTCCCTGTGCGCTCCCGTTATTGGCGTACCTGGAGTTCTAAGAAGATTATACCTGGATGGAGAGGTTCCTGGAGGGTAGAGGTAACCGCAGAGGATGGAACATTACTCAAATCCATTGACTTTACTGTCGAGTGATGTGAGCTAAAGAAGATTGGAATATTGGATAATAACAAGTTTGAAGTTACAAGTGTCTAAAATGAGCTAAAGTTAAAAACTTTAGGCACTTTAGTTCACTTAACACTTAAGCCACTTTTTGCTTTACCATTCCATGTATGAGGTAAAGTTCTGAGGTGCCCATCCGTGTCTAAAATTAAAATTCCTTTTATGTGCTTGAAAGCCAAGAGGATTTTCCTAAAAAACCTGGATTTTAAAGATAAAACTTTCCTGTTAAGTTATGGTTATGATATTAATCCATTAAAGCAATCTATTGGCCGGGTGGGGTTACTCAACCCGCCAGTAGTGCGCAAAAAGTCTTCTGCCACCTATCAAATTGTCTGTGGGTATAAAAGAGTACTCGCCTTAAAAAAGCTTGGCGTTTCTTCAATCAGATGTACTGTACTTCCTTCCGAAAAAAATGATGAAGAATGCCTTCTATTAAACATCTATGATAATGTTTCCCATCGGGAGTTTAACCCTATTGAAAAGTCTATCGCCATAAATAAACTTAAAAACTATTACACAGAAGAGGAAATTGTACATAACTTTTTACCTGCCCTTAAGTTGCAGCCTCATATTACCCAACTCAAAGTCTTTAAACCACTATGCAAGTTAGAAAAGGGAATACAAACGGCTATTCTTGCAGGAAGGATTAGTGAACATACTGCAATAAGGCTTTCTCAGATGGATCGTGCAAGTAGAAGGGCTCTTGGTAAGCTCTTTGTAATTCTGAGGCTGAGTGTAAGTAAACAGATTGAAGTTTTAGAGTATGTCTCAGAAATAGCCATGAGGGAGAATCTGTCTGTAGAAAATGTTATAAGCATGCAAAAAATAAGCTCTGTTTTTAAAAATGAAAAATTAAACCAACACCAAAAAGGTGAAACCGTGCGGAAATATTTGAGGGAATTAAGATACCCTCAACTCACAGAAAAGGAAAAGGAATTCAATCATAACATTAGAAAGCTAAAGCTCTCCCCTGGAGTTTCCCTCAAAGCGCCTCCTTTCTTTGAGGGGGACCACTACCATATAAGCCTCTGCTTTAAAGACCGGAATGGATTAAACAAAAGGTTGCAAGAACTGGAATCCCTCCTGAATGACCGTTCGTTAATCAACATCATAGAAGGTTAAGCCTTGTGGAAAGATACCGTCCCAAGAAGATTCTTGTTGAAAAATCGATAAGAGACCTACCATTGACCCAAACTGTTATTAAGCGGCTGAAAGGAATTCCTGTGGATTATATCAATCGGGTAAAGCCGCTTCCCGTTGAACGAGCTCAGGACTCTTGGCTTAACAGTCAAAAAACACTCCTTTTGTGTAAGAACAAAGGGAGATTTTTTGAGCCCTGTCCTGGCACAAAAAATTATCTTTGCTGTTTATACAAAATTCTCAATGTTGCTACTAACTGCCATCTCAATTGTACATACTGTATTTTGCAAGCTTATCTAAACAACCCCTTTATGGTGCTCTATACTAATACTAATGAAATGTTTAAGGAACTTGATGAAGTCCTCAGTCAACACCCAAAAACTGTATACAGGATAGGGACCGGTGAATATACGGACAGCCTTGTCTTGGATCACCTCACCTCATTTACCCGGTTAATTGTTCCCTACTTTGCGAGTCGAGCTAATGCATTCCTGGAATTAAAAACCAAAACTGATATCATAGAAAATCTTGAAGGACTTAAGCATAAAGGCAAAACCATCGTTTCCTGGTCACTTAATGCGGAACCTGTTATCAGAAATGAAGAAAAGAGTGCATGCTCTCTTAATGATCGCGTCATGGCTGCTTACCAATGCCAAAAGTGGGGGTATAAACTTGGATTTCATTTTGACCCTCTAATCTATTACCCTGGTTGGGAGAGTGACTATAAGAAGGTACTTGAAAAACTATTTCGAACTATTGAGACTTCATCGATTTGCTGGATAAGTCTGGGATGTTTTAGATTCATCCCTAAACTTAAGCCTATTATCAAGAAGAGATATCCTGAAAGCGGAATACTTTACCAGGAGTTTATCAGGGGACTTGATGGTAAGATGAGATATTTTAAGCCGATAAGGATTGAGATGTATGCAAAAATGGTTGAATGGATCAAAAGCTATGATTCAAAGATTTTCATCTATCTCTGCATGGAAAGCGAAGAGGTGTGGAAAAAGTCGCTTGGCGTTGCTCCTCTCTCGAATTGGGATTTAAAGAAGTGGCTTGACGATCAATGCAGGCCTTAAACCCAGATTTTGCCCTTGCCTTCCTGCCTGGTGCATATTTCAAAAATTTTCTTATATTCTTTTGCACGTACTCGGTGGTGAATTTTCTGCTTTCTGAGGAATAGGAGATGAGGTGGGAGCATTTTTAATGGCATTTTCTTTGCTCTGAGCTTTGCTCCCACTAGTTGGAGCAAAAAAGGCAAGAGATGAAACGAGAGTAAACAATCCAAAGACAAAAATACAGTTTCTAAATTTTATCATTATCTTAACCTATGTTTTTAATATGCCCTGTGATTACATCCACATCCCGAGAGGAAGAGCTTCATTGCCGCAAAAAAATGAGTTGATTATCTATCGGCAAACCTTGGAAAATCTTTAACCGCACCCTCCTCCTACCATTTACTTATCACAATCCTTTTAAAAGTGAAGGATGACTAATTCTCAAGCGATCTAGTGTTGGCTTTTTATACTGTGGGTTGTATTTGAAAGTTTTAAACATACTGGATGTAGATATTTAAGATTAAAAATGTACATTATCCTTTAAGAGAAGTCAACAATCTTTTTATTATTTTTCCATTATTATTCAGGGAAGCGGTTAAAGCAAAATCTTCAACCACATGAGTCAAGAGCAGATCTGACCCCTTATGCTTATATAAAAGATGTGTAGAAAATTATTGACAAAGAGGTCTTTTAAATTTAGATATATTAGCAATATAAACAAGCCGCTTGGATCCACTTGGGCTGGACTGAGACGGAAGGAATATGAAGAGATTAGGGTGACAAATAAGTAGTGGAGGAGATTCTCGAATTCAAACCTTAATATTGATTTATAGCCTTCTGAATTTCGGTTCTGAAGGCTTTGTTATGACCGCAAAGAACACAGGGGGAGCAAAGAAACACTCATTTCTAAAGACTTTATAAGCTTTGTGGTTCCTCCTATATAACTTTGGTGAGTTTCAAAAAAACCCTTTTAAAAAAGGAGTGCCGATGGATAAGAAGATTAGCAAATTGGATCTACAGGACATGAAAGAAAATGGTGAAAAAATTACTATGCTTACCGCGTATGACTATCCTACTGCTAGAATTCTTGGTCAATGCGGCGTAGAGGTTCTTTTAATTGGTGATTCAGTGGGAAATGTGATGATGGGAACGGATAACACCCTGCCGGTAACCACTGATGAAATCATTTATCATACGAAAGCAGTGGTGAGAGCTAGAAAACGTGCCTTGGTAGTTGCAGATATGCCGTTTATGTCTTATCAGGTAAGCATTGAGCAGGCTAAAAGAGAAGCAGGCAGAATGATTAAGGACGGGGGGGCAGAGGCAGTAAAGCTTGAAGGCGGAGAAAATATGGAAGAGGTGATACAGGCTATCTGTAATATTGATATTCCAGTGATGGGACATATAGGCTTAACACCTCAATCAGTTCATCGTTTGGGTGGCTATAAGGTACAGGGAAAAGAGGAGGGGAAAAGAGAGAAACTTATGGCAGATGCTCTTGCGGTGGAAAGGTCAGGTGCATTCTCCATTGTGCTG
>WTBG01000385.1 GCA_013139225.1 Deltaproteobacteria bacterium | reverse complement strand
CCTTCGAACTGGTTACACTACAGGAACTTGCGCTTCTGCCGCTGCAAAAGGAGCAGCTATGACACTATTAGGACTTAACCCCAATGCGGTAGAAATAAAACTTCCCCTGGGAGATACAGCTACTATCTCCCTATGTAAAAGCTGGACAAAAAATGACACTGCTTATTGTACGGTGATTAAAGATGCGGGGGATGATCCTGATGTTACAAATGGCGCTGAGATTGGCGCACAAGTTTCTATCATTCCCTTGGAAAAAAAGATCAAGAGTGAAAAGTTTCCTGTTGTCTTAAAAGGTGGAAAAGGGGTAGGGGTGGTAACCAAGCCGGGACTCCCCGTTAGAAAGGGTGAAGCGGCGATTAATCCTGTTCCTAGAAAGATGATCAGAAGCGCTGTAAGTGAAGCTTTTTCACGAGGCTCCGGAATCGTGGATTTATCGAACAGGGTTGAGGTGACATTGTTTGTTCCACGTGGTGAAGAACTGGCCAAAAAGACCTTTAACCCAAGGCTTGGTATTCTCGGTGGTATTTCTATCCTTGGAACAACTGGGATTGTAAAACCATTCTCCCATCAAGCTTATAAAGAGACTATCTGTTGTGCATTACAAATCGCCAGGGCAGTGAAGTGTAAAGAGGTTGTCTTGTCCACAGGTGGATTGAGTGAACGTCTGGCAAAAACATACTTACCTTGCTCAAAGGAGGAATCATTCATTCAAATGGGTGATTATGTTGGATTTTCCCTTAAGGAGGCGCTAAAAAATGGATTCCATAATATCACCGTATCTGCCTTTATGGGAAAATTGTCAAAGATTGCTGCTGGTTGTACCTATACGCATGCGAGAAATTTCCCTTTAGATATAGAGTTGTTTATATCACTGGGAAAGAGATTGGGTATAAAGACAAGGGTGTTAAAAGAGATCTCCCATTCTATCACTACACGTGGTATATTGGAAATTCTTTTAAAGCATCGGGAATGTAGTATTATTGATGCGATATGTACACAGGCGGTAGAGGAACTCTATCAGATGAGTCAGGGAAAGGGTAAAATCTTTTTAGTATTGTTCTCTTTTGATAATGAGGTGCTTTGGTATGGCAGCAAGGAAGGTAAAATCGCGGGTATCAAATAAAGTTATAACGGTGGTTGGAATGGGCATGTCCCCAGATGATTTAAGCAGTAGAGCATTATCCATTGTCCAAGAGGCTGACATCCTTATTGGAGGGAAAAGGCATCTTAAATACTTTTCCAAACTATCTGCACAGAAAGTTCCTATTTTTAAGAATCTTGAAGAAGTTCTGAGTGTCATTAATACATCCATAAAGAGAAGAAAGAAAGTCGTTGTCATTGCCTCGGGAGATCCTGGTTACTATGGGATAGCAACCTATCTGATTAAGCATTTGGGGAAGGATAAGGTTGAGATCATACCAAATGTAACTACTTTTCAGGCGGCTTTTGCAAAGATCAAGGAGAGCTGGGATGATGCTTTCCTCTTAAGTCTCCACGGAAGGCCCATACCCCATCTGTCCCCTCTTCTCAAAAAACATAAAAAGATAGGGCTCCTTACTGACAACAAAAATACCCCTGGCAAGATTGCAAAAAGTGTGCTTTCAGAAGATATATCTCTCGGAACTACGAGAGTTTTTATTATAGAGGAGTTGGGAAGAAAAGGTGAGAGGGTTCATAAATGCCTACTAAGGAACGTTACCAATAAAACATTTTCATCGCTTAATGTTATGATTCTTATCTCCTCATCACAAGATGAAGGTGCAGAGGAAGAGAACATCCGCATTGGTATGCCTGATGAGCTATTCTCTCACCAGGGCGGACTTATCACAAAAGATGATGTTCGTGCCTTTACTTTGGCAAAACTTAATCTTCCAAGGAAAGGCGTTCTCTGGGACATTGGATCTGGCTCCGGTTCTGTAGCAATTGAGGCAGCTCTGCTTGCTCCAGAGCTTACCATATTTGCTATTGAAAAGTATAATAAGCGCATCAAAGATATCAACAAGAATATAGGGAAATTCCATACCGCTGATACAGTGACGCCTATATCAGGGGAGGCACCCCAAGTGCTTAAAGCTTTGACTAAGCCTAACAGGATATTTGTTGGTGGAACAGAAGGACAGCTTTTGCCGATTCTTCGTTATTGCAGGCGCGTTTTACTACCGTCTGGTAAAATCGTTATCAATGCTGCAACACTTGAAACTGTAAATAGCGCTGTATCGTTTTTTGAAAAGGTGGGGTGGCTTTCTAATGTGACCTTGCTCAACATTTCAAAAATGAAGCGGATCGGAAAGCAGCGAAGGTTTCAATCCCTAAACCCTGTCTTTGTTATTGAAGGAATAAGGAAACAGGGGTAAGGGACTGGTTATAAGTGGTGACGTCCTCACCTGGCAGGTGATTTTTATCTCCAGGAAAAGGTTCATAAGGCACTTGACAAGTATGCATAATTAATGCATAATGATACATAATATAATGCATATTGAGAGGGAATAGAAATGAGAACAACATTGAACATCGAAGACAAACTGATAGATAAAGCATCCAAGTTGACGGGGATCAAAGAAAAGACTTCTTTGGTACGACTTGGTCTTCAAGCGTTAATAGCGCGAGAGAGCAGTAAACGACTGGCCAAGATGGGTGGTACCGAGAAAAAACTTAAGCTGGTTCCACGTAGAAGGTTGGGAGATTAATAGGGTGGTACTAGTTGATACATCTGTTTGGGTTTCACATCTCCGTGAGGGGAATGCGAAACTTGAAGCTTTGTTGAATGAAGGGATGGTTGTCTGCCATCCTTTCATCATTGGTGAACTTGCGTGTGGAACCATGAGGAACAGAGCGCAGATATTATCTTTACTGCAATCCCTTCCCACGGCTGAGATCGCTGAACATAGTGAAGTGTTGCTGTTCATTGAACGCAACCGACTTGTGGGGAAAGGTCTCGGTTACGTTGACGTACACTTGCTTGCCTCAGCAGTTCTGACTGACATATCTCTCTGGACGTTGGACAGGAAGTTGCAGCAGGCATCAGCAAGGATTAGAATAGACTATAAGCGATAGATCTAACCTACCTGACTGTGGGTAACTTTTTGCTTTAAGTCTGCCGGTTTACAAAGTCCTTGGCCTGCAGGTGATCCTGACAAGAAATACTATATTGGAGTACTTAGCCAAGGTCATGGTAGCACCGATAACATCAACAGTAAAGAAATCGCACCATTAGGAGAATGTTCTACAGAAGGCAAAGCAAGCATGAAAAAAATGAAACGCGGAAAGGTATTCTTTATAGGAGCGGGACCGGGAGATCCTGAGCTTTTAACCCTAAAGGCAAAACGTATTATAGGGGAAGCAGATGTCCTTATCTATGCCGGCTCTCTGGTAAATCCTAAGATACTAACCCACAAGAAAAGCGAAGCCATTTCCTATGATAGTGCTTCCATGGATCTGAAAGAGATAATGACAATTATCTCAAGAGAGATTAAAAAGGGTAGAGCAGTTGCCCGCATCCATTCAGGTGATCCCGCAATCTATGGAGCTATTCGGGAACAAATTGTGCTACTGGAAAAGAAGGGTATTCCCTATGAAATTATACCGGGTGTGAGCTCAGTTTTTGCCGCTGCTGCGGCTCTAAAGAAAGAGCTTACTGTACCGGAACTTTCACAAACAATCATCTTAACCCGTATAAGCGGGCGCACGAAAGTTCCTCCCAGCGAGTCCATAGATAAGCTTGCACAACCACAAGCTACCATGGCCATTTTCTTGAGCATTACAAAGATAGAGAAGGTTGTTTCTGAGCTCCAGACTTCCTATCCACCAGATACTCCTGTTGCTGTCGTCTATAAAGCCAGTTGGCCTGATGAGAAGATTATTAAAGGGACGCTTGCTACTATCGTTGAAAAAGTCCATAAGTCAGCTATTAAGAGGCAGACTATTATACTGGTAGGGAAGGCGTTAGATGATGGTGTAATAAAAACCAGATCGAAACTCTAT
>WTBG01000272.1 GCA_013139225.1 Deltaproteobacteria bacterium | reverse complement strand
TTCCTACCCGAACCTTATCCCTTATCTTGAAGAAATCAAGACAGGTGCCACAAATCAATATCTCAAACCCTGATTGTTTTAGTTCTAAAAGTGTATCAAGCACATAAGAACGAGAGATTACTAATCTAACTCCATTACTAATAAGTACAATTTTACTTTTTCTCTTCGGTAGAGAAATGATGGCATTTAAAAATCCATTAATCAGGATTTTCCCCAATTCCCGGTTTCTTCCGATAAAATCAGACTCAAACAAATAAACAAGAGATTCTTCCACAACTTTTTTCTCAGCTATCAATTCTGGAGAGAATTTTGCTGGTGGTACTCTTGTTATTTGCAATTCAAATCCATCACCCTTTTCTTCCACAGTAACCGCACATCCTTCATGTTCCGCCATTCTTTTAACATTATCTCTTGCCACTTCGTTATCAACAGATACTATTACCTTACCACTTTCCATCTCGGCCAGAGCTTTCATTGATAGGACAACTGGTTGTGGACACGCTAAACCCCTTGCATTTACCTCAACTGTTTTCATAATGACCTCTTACATAATATACTTTTGTGTTTTACATCTCACATTTCTTAACCTCAAACCACTTCCTCATCTTCATACCTCTCTATTATTCCACCACCCACCACACTATCTTTATCATAAAACACTACAGCCTGTCCCGGTGTTATTGCCAACTGCGGTTCTTTAAACTTAACATAAACCGCACCATTTTCGGATGGAGATATCACTCCCTCAAATTCTTTCTGTGCATACCGTATCTTTAATGTCACCTCAATTGGCGAGACTATCGTATCTGTTGCTATGAAGTTTACATCTTTTGCAATAAGACCTCTATGAGCAAGGTCCTCTTTAAAACCAACTACAACAGTATTTCCCTTTTCATTAATTTCTATGACATAGAGAGGTTTCTTTGCAGGAATTCCCAGACCTTTCCTTTGACCTATAGTGAAAAGCCATATACCCTTGTGTGTTCCTAAAACATTTCCCTCTTTATCCATGATAGGTCCCGGTTCGTCTGGTTCATTGATAAGCTCTTTATAGTCTCCCGAGAAGAAGTCCTGGCTATCATGTTTATCATATGTGCTCAATCCAAAATCCATTGCTAATTTTCTCACACTTTCTTTCGTATACTCACCCAAAGGGAGAAGGACCTTACTGAGCTGTTTCTGTGAAAGGAAGGCAAGCCAATAGGACTGATCCTTTTTAAAATCTTTTCCCTTCTTTAAAAGATAGCGCTTTTCTACATTGCAATACTCTACCTTTGCATAGTGGCCGGTGGCAAAATAATTAAAGATGATACCAGAACTTTGAGCTTTTTCAAGCAGCTCTCTAAATTTAATCCTTTGATTGCACCTGATACATGGATTGGGAGTTCTCCCTTTAATATATTCTTCCCTGAAGTAATCAAGAATAGCACGTTTGTATTCCCGGGACAGATCTATTACATGAAAAGGTATCCCAATCTTTTCAGCAATCTGTTGAGCATCTTTAATATCCTCTGCCTCATCAGGCCCGTAACATGCATGGTGCCCTTTCACAGTTAATGGAGTACCATCCCAGAGTTTCATGCAAATCGCAACAACTTCATAACCATTCTCTTTGAGGAGCGCAGCAGCAACCGATGAATCAACGCCGCCACTTAAGCCCACTGCTACTTTCATATCTAATAATCTCTGAATACTTTTATATAATACTTTTTATAAGGAGTAATAGCCCTTCATGTCACATGGAGCATCTTTTCAACTGCACTTTTAGCTTTGTCCCTAAGCTCATCAGATACCGTTATCTGAAAGATCATTTCCTCGAGAGACCAGAGAATCTTTTCAAGGCTGATCAACTTCATATTGGGACAGATTGCCTGTTCACTTACTGGAATGAACCTCTTTGATGGATTCTCCTTCCTCAACCTGTAGATAATCCCTATCTCAGTACCAATAATAAAGGCTTCGTCCTCACTCTCTCGTACATACTTCATCATGCCACCAGTACCCAAAACCTGATCAGCCAGAGCTACTACCTCTGACCGGCACTCCGGATGAACGACAACCTTTGCCCCAGGATATTCTCCCTTCCTTTTCAAAATGTCTCGTGCCAAAATCCGCTGGTGAGTGGGACAATAACCAGGCCAAAGCTGTATTTGCCTATCACTTTGAGCAGAGACATACGAACCCAGGTACCTATCCGGCACAAAGAGAATGGGTTTATCTTCAGGCAGGGTTTGTACTACCTTGAGTGCGTTACTGGAGGTGCAACAAATGTCGCTCTCTGCCTTTACCGCTGCCGTGGAGTTGATATAGCATACCACGCTGGCTTCTGGACAATCTTTCTTTTTTCCCCGCAGATCTTCTGCTGTTATCATTTCAGCCATGGGACAACCAGCATGTTCATCTGGAAGCAGAATGATTTTGTCCGGGCAAAGAAGAGAAGCCGTTTCTGCCATGAAGTGAACCCCACAGAACACAATGACTTTAGCATCAGTTTGCGAAGCCTTTTGGCTCAAATCGAGTGAGTCACCAACAAAATCAGCTATGTCTTGCACTTCCCCTAACTGATAGTTGTGGGCGATAATCACAGCTTCCCTTTGTTTTTTTAATTTCAATATGCTTTCTTTAATTTCTTCGGCCTCTTTCATCATTAATTATCCTTCATAAAATATTTTTTTAGTACCAAATGGCCCAGATGAAACATGCTGCGCTGGATTTGCCAACTCAGATAAAACACCTGACCAGCAGAGTCTGCTGGATTCGCACCAGCATAGCTTGTTGTTTAACGTAATTAATTATCTTTCAATTGTTCCAGCACTGCCTTATGCTTAGGACAAAATTCATAATTTGAAAAAAGCTGCGCTTGAAGCAGCTCATTTTGTCTATGGGCATTAAATAATCTACAGTTTTTATCTTCACAAAAAGGGTGTCCCACCAGGTGGTAAAACAAGGCTTGAGCAACGTAACCTTTCAACACATCAGTCATGCGGGGATCTCCATAATCCATAAAAGACCCTTTGTATTCTTCCTTGAGTAGATTTGGATCTTGTCCCAGTTGTCTTTTTAAGTAAAAATCTCTCGGTTTTGCTGGAGCTACCACTATACCAGATGTTGAAATTATTGAGGGGAAACCATACATACTAACCCTGGCATGGTGGCGGATGTTGCTGGGATCCCAGGTGGCGAATAACTGGTTGGTAAACACCAGATGGAGATGTTTTATGTCTTTTTCTCCTTCATCAATCAGGTTCAAGTAGAGCTGTTGCAAACTAAAACCTTCATAAATAATACCAAAGGTCTTAGCAGTAGATTTTAGAAGATTTCTCTTCTCATAATCAATTTCAGCATGCATAGGCTCTGGCAGGCAATCCTTCTTATTAATATCACGAATCTTTATTTTTGCCATCTCAAAAGCTGTTGTATCGAGAATAGCACCTTTTTCCTTATTATCACAGGAAGCAGAGTAGAAACAAAAAATATCTGGTCGTATGTCAACGACTGCCTGTTTAATAATTGCCTTCAGATAGTCAGCAATCTCAACACTATTGAGATAGTCTGTTTCTACCCCTTGATAGATATGAATAAAGGAAGGAATAGTTATAAAAGGATGAGACATAGCAGTAGTAATATTATTTAAGCTTTTCTAAAGCAATCTCAGCACCTCTTTTCCCAGAAAGGAGCATGGCTCCAAAGGTTGGACCCATTCTGGGGAGAGCAAAGGTGGTAGAAACTGCCATTCCTATAACAATAAGTCCCGGATGTGCTTCGCTCGTATGTTCCACCACTAAATCTTCAGATTGTTCTACCCACATAGCTCCATAGCCAGCAGTTTTAATTAAACCTCTTTCCTCCAATTTCCGCACCACACAGGCATCATGGCCTGTTGAATCAATGACAATTTTTGTCTCCAAAGCTACCGGGTCAACACAGGTAATTTCTCTCGGCAGTGCCCCTACGGGAGTCCAATTTACCACCACTCCAGCCACTCTGTTCTCCTCTCGTAACACCAAGTCCTCAAAGATGGTCATATTAGCAATCTTTATCCCCGCATCACAGGCAGCCGCAATCAACTTGGAACAGGCATGGGGTCCATCTGCAACATAAAGACCTTCCATAAACTCTTTATAGGGTATCTGAAGCTCGGAAAGGATTTCCTGGGCAGGTGCTCTCACCGTTACCTTATTCATCAGGTATCCCCCGATCCAGAATCCACCGCCCAGATAATTGTTTCTTTCAATAATTAAAACTTTAAGTCCTTTTCCAGCAAGTTCCCTTCCTGCCATCAAACCACTTGGACCACCCCCAACAATGATGACATCACTTTCGACATACTCCGAGAATTGCTGGGTGAATTCAGAAACAATAGCTCTGGTTACATCTTTTTCACTTACTTTACTAAAAACTACTTTTTTCTCCATATCTTCCTCCACATGAACTCAATTGACCAGCGATGATTCCACTACGCAAATGGAATCCCCTTGTTTTATTTCACCCCCTCTAATTACTTTGGCAAAAACTCCCTCCTTTGGCATAATACATTTACCTACTTGCTTAAAGATGGCACAACCTGTATGACACTCCTTACCAATCTGGGTAACCTCTAAGACAACTTCTTCCCCTACCGCAAGCCTTGTTCCAATGGGTAAAACAACCAGATCCAATCCTTCCGTTGTAAGATTTTCCGCAAAATCACCTGGAACAAGATCCAGGCCCATAGCTCGCATTTTGTCGATGCTTTCTATAGCCAGAAGGCTTACCTGGCGATGAGTATGACAATCGCTGTGAGCATCATCAATCAGACCGAATCCCGCTTTAAAAATACCACACCCAATATTCTCTTTTCTGATTCCTTTCTTTTCACTCCTGCACACAGCAATAATTTTAGCCATTTGGTTGTTTCCCTGGAATTGATGAACTCGTAAAAAGTTATTAATTAGACGACACAGTAAAAAGCTCCAGATGCAAGGCGCGCAAATCTTTAGGAATGAGGCGTACTTATAGGTACGTCGAACGACTAAAGATGAAGAGCAACACAGCAGATGGGCTTTTTACGAAATCGTCAA
>WTBG01000130.1 GCA_013139225.1 Deltaproteobacteria bacterium | reverse complement strand
CCGACTTCTTTGAGCATCACGTCCCATGCACCCTTTCCCATGCGGCACATGCATCCGATACCCACAACAAAGTCAATATTCCGGGTGAGTTTGTCAGCCCTTTTTGCAAAGGCCGGCAAGGCTTTCCGGTATGCCCGAGCAGCATACTGGAGCTTCTTAAGGCCCAGCACATGACACGCTAGCCCTGCAAAGGCAACCTTCCCAAATCCGGTTGTCTGACGCAGAAGCGTCAACAGGGGGTTGGGGTCATATTTACGATCAATGCACTGGATGAGAACAGCCGGGTCTGTTACCACCAGGGGCTTGGGATGATTACACCAGATGCAATCGTGCTGCTTTCCCGAGGTAATCACTGCATCAACAAGCTTGTTTTCCAGAAGATAGGTGAATATTGTTGTTGTAATCCCGCCATCAGGGGAGTGCTCCATTATCTTTTCACTGTTGGAGCTGGCAAGGACGGCTTCCAGATAGGTGCCAAGGGGCGGAATCTCATCGGTGCCGAACGACCACTGCTGCATTGACGTCATGGGAAGAAAAGTCCTGGGGCATGCCAGATAGCACAGCCCGCAGGAGTTGCATTCACCTGACAGCTCAGGACTTTCCTCGCCCATCACAAGGCAGTCCTTGGGGCAGACACTGACACATGATCCGCAATAGTTGCACGCTTTCTGTTCAATGACATATTTCTCTAAAGCATTGAAACCGTCTTTTGAGCGCTGTTCATGTTTGCTGAGTATTTCTTTTTCTTTGTTGTCCATTTTAGTTTCCTTTCATTCCTTAACCATCCGGTATATTTTACAGCCGCCAAGGCCACCCACAAGGGAATTGGCAGCTTTGCTGGCTGAAAGATACAGTGCACCGTTAAACTCTACAAAGCTGTGAATATGGGTTATCTGTTTATCGCCGAAACCGTCGGCAATAACCTGCTGCCAGGTTTCTCCGTCAGCTGTTTTCCACAGCTGTGCGCCGCTAAGGTGTTCTTCCGTGGCTCCCAGGGGCGGCACATATGAAGTGATTAAACCGGCATACAGGTAGTCATCATTTGCATAAAGTACTGCAACAATGTTTTTGTAGCAGTCCACACCTACCAAATCGGCCATCGCCTCGGTCATGCCTTTATTCACCTCGCCGTCAAAACCGTTGGGAATCCCCGAATCCCCACCCACGCTGTAAAACCAGCTGCCGTCTTCAGAACTTCCGTTGGGGGTATACAGCACCCGGGCTCCACCAATGGTATTGATGCCTACATACAGTCTGTTTTTAAAGTCTGCCAGGGTCCAGGGCATGAAGTTGCCGGTATACATGTCGCATCCCATGCCGTCGCCAAAACCGTTCTCATTGGTGCCGGTATCGTTTTCATCCACGTTTGCATCAACAATGGCTTCCCATCCGCTGTCGGTGAGCTTTGCCATGCGGGAACAGCGCCCTGCGCTTCCCGTGGAGCCGGTACCCCCTGCATAGAGGACATCTTCGCCCGATACCGATGACGGGCACATGCTGAGAATAGTAACCACCACAGGCTTTTTGCCGCCGGGCCAGGTAGGCTCATCATGAAACATACCAAAGCTGCGCTCCGGCATTATCAAAGTCCAGTTTTCGCCGTCTTCTGTACACCAAGCCTGTGCCCCGTATTCATAGCTGATACCGGTGGTGACATAAAGCTTGTTCTTAAAGATTATCATACAGTTAATGGCCCTGTTCCAGTAATCGCCGAATCCGTTTTCATCGATGCCCATCCCGATCTCATAGCTGTTTCCCGCTTCCACGGCACCGGTGTCGTATTCAAAGGGCGGAAAGGGATTGGTGTAGTGGATGCTGTCGCAGATGGTAAATTCCGTGCCGGTCTCGCCGGCCAGCTCATTGTCCTGAATAGTAAGGGTGTCCGAGGTGTTGCTGATGATATCAAACTTTCTGAATATGCCGCTGCCCGAGGTTATCTGCAGCACTCCGCCTGCCCACTGGTCCGGCTGCCAGCTTTTGCTCGAATCGGTTATCTGTGCTGTAGTTTCTGTGTCATTTTCTTCACAGCCTGCTATTGCCGTTATTGTTCCCGATTCGTCAACATCCTTCCTGTCTGAAATAACGGGTTCCCATTCTTCTCCGTCATAGCTCCATATTTCGCAGCCCGTTGACCTGCGGTTTGAGCCCTGGAACCCCGAGGAAAATCCCACATAAAGCTTGTCCTTGAAGATAATCATGTCGGCAAAGAGATTGTTGATTAAGACGTTGCCGTAAATACCGTTGGTCTCGCCACCAGGGAACAGGACCTGCTCCCAGCCGTTGCCCTCCGTCCTCCATATTTCACACCCGTCATTATCGTTTCTGGTCATGGCATAGAGTCGTCCCTGAAACTCCTTCATTGCAACAACACTGTAGTTGTTTTCATCAGCAAAACCAGGTTCGCTCACTCTTTCCCAACTAGTTCCATCTTTGGCTGAAAAGTTTTCTAGTGCATCAGGTATATGTTTATATTGCCCACAATTTAAAAAAGTAAATATCAACACAATAAAACAGAGAACTATTACTCCAGTGACTAATTCTTTACTCTTCATAGTATCCTCCTTCTTATAAGATGTTCATTAAAGGTATGAGCACATACCTTGCAACTCATAACGCTCACGGGAGATCATTTTCTCAAGAAAGTCTTCTTCCCCATCAGCACCCCTGTCACCTGTTGTATTTTTTATTGAACCAATCTGAAAATCTTTGCTCCTCCCAGACCATCCCCAACGGTGTTGGCTGCCCTGCTCGCTGATACGTAAAGGGTATTATTAAACTCGGCAAATGCTTCAAAATTTAAGACGGTAACATCACCAAATCCATCATCGGTAACCTGCTCCCAGGTTATGCCGTCGTCCGTCTTCCAAATCTGAGAGCCTGTGAGATACTCCTCGGTTGCTCCAAAATCAAGCATATAAATACAGGTTAATCCGGCATAGAGATAGTCCTCAAAAGGGAAGATATTCACCGCAATGTTTTGATAGACGGTTTCTTCCAAGTAGTCAGAGGCACCTTCATTTACTACTCCGTCAAATCCATTGGGAAGTAGTGAATCTCCTCCTGCACTATAAAACCAGTTGCCGTCTTCAGAGCTCCCATTGGGCGTATACAACACACGTGCTCCCCCCAGTGATTGAATGCCCACATAGAGATTACTCTTAAAACAGGCAAGGCTCCATGCATTGAAGTTGCCGTTAAACATGGTACAGTCCATACCATCACCGAATCCATTTTCATTGGTGCCGGTATCGTTATCATCCACATCCACGTGAACGATAAACTCCCACCCGGTTTCGGTGAGTTTGGCCATTCGGGCGCAGCCTCCTAAGTTACCATCAGAACCGAGACACCCTGCATAGAGTATCTCAGAGCCTGAAACATCACATGGACCCAAACCAGGGATACCCCTGGTAACTGGTTTTTTTGAATCTGGATAAGCAGGGTCGGTATGGAAAATACCAAGACTGTAGGGCGGCTGAGTAACCGTCCAGTTATCACCGTCTTCTGTGTACCACACCTGTCCCCCGTAGTCATAGTTGAGCACGGTACTCACATACAACTTATTGTCGAATGTGGTCATCTGCGGGATGGCCTTGTTCCAGTAGTCACCGAAACCGTTTTCGTCTTGGCCGGTTCCAATCTCATAACTATCACCTACCTCCACTTTTCCAAGATCGTACTCGTGGGGTGGAAAGGGATTGACGTAGTGTTTACTGTCACAGATGGTATATTCACTCCCTGAATTTCCTGCAACCTCATTTTGCTGGATGGTGAGTGTATCAGAGGTATTGCTGATTATATCGAACCGTCTGTATTTCCCCTCGCCTGAGGTGATCTGCAGCACCCCACCAGCCCACTGATCGATATCCCAATTCTTGGTCTCATCAATTATCTGAGCAGT
The DNA here is from genome assembly GCA_013139225.1 of Deltaproteobacteria bacterium. Lineage (GTDB taxonomy): Bacteria > Desulfobacterota > WTBG01 > WTBG01 > WTBG01 > WTBG01. The sequence goes on along the minus strand of WTBG01000130.1, from coordinate 1,159 downwards.
ACTATCCCCGTCATTATTTTCACACCCTGAAATTGCAGTAATGTTCCCTGTCTCTTCCGTATCTTTCTTGTCTGAAATAACCGGTTCCCAGGTTCTGCCATCATATCTCCACACTTCACAGCCAGATGATCTAAGGTAGCTGCCCTGTATACCAGAGGAGAATCCACAATAGAGTTTGTCCTTAAAAGCAATCATTGCTCCCATATGATTGTTGATCATGTGATTTCCATAGATGCCATTAGTCACATTATTGGGAAAGAGTACCTGTTTCCACCCAGTGCCAGCAGTTCTCCATACCTCAACACCTTTTTCATCATTTCTCACCATCGCATAGAGACGTCCCTTATACTCTGCCATTGCTACTACCGACACATTCTCTTCGTTACCGAAACCGGGTTTGCTCACCCTCTCCCAAATAGTTCCATCTTTGGCTGAAAAGTTTTCTAGTGCATCAGGTATATGTTTATATTGCCCACAGTGTAAAAGGATGAATGATAGTGTAATAAACGCCAAAAAGCTGAAAGTTGTTAATCTAGTTTTGAATGTTTCTTTCCTCATAATGCCCTCCTTTCTTAAAAAAAAGCCTCACCTTCTTATAGGGTTAATAGAAAGTGAGGTATTCCTTAGGCTATTGTAAAGTGTCCTGAAAACATTCATAGCTTTTTATTTCATTCATTTAACGAATCTTTGTTTTAACAAATTCTACACCACGGGATACCCTATATGAAAAGGATGAAGATTACTTTAAATGATTGTCGTAGAACAGGGCTACTTATTATGGTATGCACAATCAACAAAGCAATAAAGTCAAAATATGGCGGTACCTAAAGTAAGCAAATATAGGTATTATAAACTTAATCTATTGGCATTTTAAAGCAAATGCAAAGGATAAAAAGAGATTTGTTTCTCTATACTATATATACACTCTACAGGTATCACCTGGTTCAACCTTTATTTTTACGCCTACATTCTTTGCAAAGCCCGACCAGACAGGGATGCACCATTTATTGTGCACATCGTCCCAGTTGATCTTGTAGGTGCCCATACCTTTTTGTATCTGGTCAAGGATTGGCTTGAATGGGCAAGGGAAAGAACGCTCACCGTCCTTGATCTCAATGTGTTCGTAGAGCTGATAGGAACAGCTTGTCCGTTCGAAGTT
>WTBG01000154.1 GCA_013139225.1 Deltaproteobacteria bacterium | reverse complement strand
TTTATAATTTTTTGGGACATAAGGATTATGTTATAGCTCAAAGAGTTGCTGAATTGCTCTCTTCAAGACTAAATAAAAATGTTGTCGTTGTAGCGGGTATCCATATTGATAGAATAAGCAAAAAAGGGATAGCAAAAGTAATTGAGAACTGTGATAAGCTTGCCCAAAAGATCTGTCAAAACCAGATTTTGCAGTAGGTATCGTAGCGAGGCGCAGAAAACCGTGGCGAAACGTGCAGTTGGAGCGATTTTGCGACGAAGGCATATCAGTAGATATGTTGAGGAGTAAAATCGTGAAACAAGCGGTGCAGCAAGGATTTGCAAGCCGCAGTAGATGACTACTGCAAATTCTGGGTTTAGTTAACCATTTGTGAGAGAGGGACGAACTTGACACCTTGTTCTTCCAGTATAGGGGGGATTTTTTCAAGTGCATTAATAGTGGAAGGGTAGGGGTGTCCGATTGCAATTGCATTACCACCCATTTTTTTTACTAAAGGAAGTATGCTCTTTAATTGTTTCTCAATGGAGAATGAATCTTTATCATTATCTATAAAGAGGTCACGCTGAGCAGTTTTGATGCCCATCTTTTTGGCGAGTGCATAGCCAACTGTCTTTTTTGTAGTACGGCTATCCAGGAAATAGAGCCCTTTTTCTTTGATTGCCTTCAACAGTATTTCCATTTTAGCTTTGTCTTCAGTAAATTTTGAGCCCATATGACTGCTTACTCCTGAAATGTGGGGCACTGCATTGATATTTCTTTCCAGTTGGGCAAGCAGTTGATCCTTTCTCATACTGGTCAGCAGGGTTCCATGGTTGATTGAATTATTGAAACTGTCCTTGGGCTCCAGGGGCAAATGGAGAATAATTTCCCTGCCTTTTTCGTAAGCTTCATTGGCAATCCTTATAGAGTGAGTTTGAAAAGGCAGGATAGAGAAGGTGAAAGGGGTATGCATGGCAAGAAGTTTTTTGAAGATTTTGTAGTTCTCTCCCAGGTCATCAATAACGATGGAAACCTGATATGCATCCTCTAATAGTATCTGCTGTTCTGGAACAGGTGAGGTGTAACAGAAAATAAGCTGGTGAGTTTTGAATCGTTTAATGCTCACGTTGATTTTTAAGCAATTGTCTTTGTCATGAACAAAGTGCCATTTGAGGTCTTCAGTCTCAAAAAAATTAAACCCTCTGTTGAGGGCATTTTTAACCTGATTGAGATTAATGTCAGGAGGGAGTGTAACAGCAAAGAGACTGTAATGCCATTCTATTTCTCCATCCTTCTTTTGCAATTGTTGTAGTGAAATATAATCCTCAGGAATGGAGAGTTGAGATAGTTGATGATGAACGATCTGATCTGTGGCTTGTATTTTTTCAAGCAGGTTTTTATTAATGGTTTGGGGAGAAGGAGGAGCTATGAGAGTTTTTAACTCCTGCCTTTTCACATATACTACCGTGAGGATAAGCAAAGTACATGAGAATATTATCCCGATTGATTTCCACGGCAGCGATGTTTTAAGTTTTTTAAGATCAAAGTAAAGAATGATTTTCTGAAGAGACGCTTTCAAGTCCTGCAAATTAATCATGGTGCCACTGCTTGTTGGTTTTTAGACTCAAACTCTTTGAAAATATGCCAGCTTTTTATTAATTGTGTAGCACGAGTAAGTTGGGTATCTTTTTCTGCCTCTTCTTCTTCTTCCGTGCCGGTGATTTCTTCAGTTTCTCCCTCAGGTTCAAAATGTCCATCCAGGTCTTTTTCTTTTATAAACTTTATCTTCTTCTTGTCCTCATCCATATGGAAAAAATCCTCCTTTACAACAACATCAGGTATAATACCCGTTGCCTGTATCGATTTCCCACTGGGAGTGTAGTAACGTGCTGTAGTCAAACGCAAGCCGGATCTATCATCCAAAGGAATGATGGTTTGGACAGAACCTTTTCCGAAAGTGGGGGTTCCCAAAATCACCGCTCGATTATGGTCTTGGAGAGCACCTGCAACTATTTCTGATCCGCTTGCACTCCCTCCGTTAACCAGCACTATTATTGGATAGTCATGGGGTTTGATGTTGGGATGTGCCGTAAACCTCATCTGCTGCCCCTCGGTTCTGCCCTGTGTGTATACGATAAGCCCTTCATCAATGAAGGTATCACAGACTTTCACTGCCTGGTCCAATAATCCACCGGGATTGTTTCTTAAGTCCAGCACAAGACCTATTAAGGGATTGTCGCCTTGTTCCAAGGTGTCAAGAGCCTTGTTGAATTCCCCTCCTGTTTTCTCCTGAAATTGGCTCAGCCTAATGTATCCGATAGTATTTTCCTCCAGCAACTTGTATTTAACGCTTTTTATGCGGATTACTTCTCTGGTCAAGGTAAAATCCTTCGGCTCGGTGAAACCTTTTCTCATGATAGATATGGTAACCTTCTCTCCTGCCGGGCCTCTCATCCTTTTTACTGCATCCAGCAAAGTCATATTCTCAGTATATTCATCTTCTATCTTTATAATTTTATCTCCGGATTTCAATCCTGCCTTGAAACCAGGTGTGTCTTCGATTGGTGATACAATAGTTAAGATTCCTTTTCTGATAGTAATCTCAATGCCAATGCCACCGAAACTACCCTTCGTTTCTACTTGTAATTCCTTGTATAGGTCTGGACGCATAAAGGATGAATGGGGATCAAGTGTGCGTAGCATACCGTTTATTGCACCATAGATGAGATCTTCGGGTTTGGTTTCCTCAACGTAGTTTTTCTGTACAATGCTTAGTACATCAGAAAACACCTTTAACTTTTCATACATGTCTTCTGACTCTGCTTTTATCTTGCCATGCGTCATGGTAATCGATACTATTAAAAATATGGCGAAAACAGCAGATAGAGCCACTTTTTTCCTAATTGTGTTTAGCATGTAATCCTCCTGTCTTGTTCTTAGTGTATTATCGAACCTTAGTTGCAGAAACTTAAACGAAACAGTCCCCTTAAATTTTGAGGAGCACTTTACATATAAGTAAATCGAGGAAACATCAAGTAATTGCTCAATTCATAGGTTTTAAATCATATTTTATAACATTGCACAGATTTACTCAATGAGTTCTTAACCAATGCAGGGGATTTAGTGGCTTGCCATGATGTCGGAGTTCGAAGTATAAGGAGGGACCCTTCAATGAACCTGTGTCTCCTGACAAAGCAATAACCTCACCGGCTTCTACTCTACCTCCTACACCTTTAAGTATTTTTGAGAGATGAGCAGAAAGGCTGTAATAGCTATCACCATGATCAATAATAATAATGTTGCCGTAACCTTTAAACCAATCTGCATAGAGAACTTTGCCTTCATAAATGGCTTTGATTTCTTTGCCGCGTGCAGTTGAGATTTCAATACCTTTTTGAAAAGTTACTGTATTCAGTTGAGAATCAACCTGATTACCATATCGGCTTATAATCTTCCCGGAAACCGGAAATAACAGTTTTCCTTTAAGTGTTGCAAACCCCTTGCCTTCTTCAGGAACAAAATGTCCTTTCCCCATGGTTAGTTCTTTCTCAAGACGGTCAATGAGAGACTGAAGTTTACGAGAGGACTTTTCTAACTCCTTTACTGCAGTCTGATAAGTATTCTTCTCATTCCTTATTTTCTTTAAGAGAGCTGATTTCTCCTGTTTCTGATTATTGATCTGGGACTTCTTTTTAAGAATGCGTGCTTTTACCTTGTCCATGGATTTTTGATTTTCATGTAATGTTGTTTTCTTCTCTTTTGTGAGAGACACTTTTTCTAAAAATTGATGGATGATTTGAATGTCATGGTTTAAAATCATTCCTATGAACTTTGTTCTTTGTGACAAATCCAAATATGAGTGAGAAGAAAAGATTGTCCTTAATATTCCTCCACTGCGTTGATATTTGTATAGTGCGACAATCCTTTTGTTAAATAGTTTTTTCCTTTGGGAAATATCCTGATTAATCTGCTTTAGTTGAGTGTTGGTAGTGAGCATTTCTTTTTTCAGATTTTTTGACTTACGATTTAGAAGAGAGAGTTCATCGCGATTTTTTGAAAGTTTTTTATCAATGATGTTCAATTGATTAATAGTTGAGATCTCTTCTTTTTCCGCCTGTGTAATTTTCTCCTTCCCCTTTTTTATCTTTTTATCAATATCACTTAATTTTTCTTTCCTCCTGCTTACTTCATCTTCGATCTTTTTTAGATTCTCTTGAGCATAGGCATTTAATGTCAAAAAGATGATAAAGACTAAACTTATAGCTTTTTTCATTATAAAAATTTTTGATTTGTGATTGCGATAGCGTGTTTTTGGTTTTACTCTTTACCTTGAAATCCCCGGGAACCCCCCTAAGCCTTAAGGAATCTCCCCATTGAGAAAGCACAACCAAACAGTCCTAATAAAATCCCCAGCAGGATGAGCTCAATGATTAGCTTCTGGGGTAGAAATATGAGATCCAGGTAACCCAGGTATAGGCTATAATCGATGATGATTTTACTAATGAGAATTTTATAGCTTACAAATAAGATGCCGAGTGATAGCAAAGATGCTGAGAGCCCTTGAATAAAACCTTCAAGGAAGAAAGGAGTTTGAATAAAAAAATTGGTTGCACCAACCAACTTCATGATTTCTATCTCCTCCCGTCTGCTGTAGATAGTTAGTTTTATAGTGTTGGATATAATGATAATAGTAGCCAGCAAGAGAAAACAACCTATACTTACACCAACGAGTTTAACCATACTAATGAAAGCGGAGAATTTTTCTAGCCACTCTTGCCCGTATTCGGCATCGCTAACCTCATCAATCCCTTTAACCCTTGCGACAAAGGCTTGTACACTCTGCAGGTTTTTGTATTCTTCTTTTAGCTGGATTTCAAATGATGCAGGCAGAGGATTATCGTCAAGATTATCAAGGATTCCATTTTGGTTATGTAAAGATTTTTTGAGTGTGATTAAGGCTCTTTCTTTTGAGACATAGATAATATTTTCGGTTTGAGTGAGATTGATTATTTTTTCTTTTACCTTTTTAATTCCTTCAGAACTGGTGTCTTCATCCATGTAGACTATTACTTGTATTCTCTTTCCCCAATCATCAAAGATTTGATTAAGGTTGATAACCGTAATAATAAAAATTCCAAAAGTGAGAAGGGCAAGGGTTATAGTTCCAATAGCCACCATATGGGTGAACCGGTTATTTTTAATGCCTTGAAAGGCTTCCCTGAAAAAATAGAGCAATCTATATAAGAACATAATTCAATTCCTGTAAATCCATAACGTCTTGTTAATATAGGCTTTTATCAATAGTCCATTTCTGCTAAAAAGTGGAGTAATGATAAATATGGGATCCTTTACGACCTGCAGGTTGTTAAGAAAGAATATTATTAAACCCGTAACACGAAACGCGCAACCTATATCAAACCCACTATACCAGCATTCCGATTGGTTAAGTGATGCTTAAGCCGGGTTTATTACCCTGCCTTTCTCCAGCAAAATGTGTTTGTCAGAATACTGATGAGCTAAGTTTTTATTATGAGTTGCAATTACCACGGTGGTGCCTCGTTCGTTAATATTCTTAAACAACTCCATGATATCTTGAGTGATTTCTGAATCGAGATTGCCTGTGGGTTCATCGGCAAGAAGTATGGTTGGGTTATTGACTATTGCTCTGGCAATGGCAATCCTTTGCTGCTCACCACCAGAGAGACCAAGGGGTGTTGCATCCAACCTGTTTTGAAGCCCTACCAATTTTAAGACTTGCCATGCCTTCCTTTTAATCTCTTTTCTTCTTGCTCCTGTAACTTCTAGAGCAAAGACTATATTTTCATATGCCGTTCTATTGTTTAGAAGTTTGAAATCTTGAAAAACAACTCCTATATTTCTTCTGAGGTAGGAGATGCCTGATTTTTTTATTTTGGCAAGATTTATACCGTTGACAATTATTTGTCCTCTGGTAGCCCTCTCAGCACAGAAAATGAGTTTTATCAGGGTGGTTTTGCCTGCACCACTTGGTCCTGTTGCAAACACGAAGTCACCTTTTTTAATATGTAAATTAATATCGGTGAGTGCTGGGTGATTGTCAGGGTAGACTTTGTAAAGGTTAAATATCTGGATCATATGAGTCCTGATTGAGACAGGAAGGATTTACTTCTGTTGCAGAACTTCTTTTACAGCTGATATGATGTGTTGAGGGTTCAATTGGTAGTGTTCCAAAAGCTCAGCGGGGCTTCCTGAAGTACCGGGTTTATCTTTTATCCCGATTCTCTTCATAGGGGTGGGACAGTTTTCGGATAATACTTCTGCAACTGCACTTCCTAAACCTCCTATTATAGAGTGTTCTTCTGCCGTGACTACAGCGCCTGTAGCACGTGAAGCTCTAATAATCAATTCCTGATCGATGGGTTTTATAGTAGAAATGTTGATGAGCTGGGTTGAGATACCTTCTTCTTCTAATTGTTCGATTGCCTTAAGAGATTGAGAAACCATTAATCCCGTGGCAAAGATAGTCACATCCTCACCTTTTTTCACGATATTCCCTTTAGAAATTTTAAAATCGTAACTCTCATCATACATCAC
>WTBG01000270.1 GCA_013139225.1 Deltaproteobacteria bacterium | reverse complement strand
TTACTGCAGCATAAGCAGAGTTTGCATCCTGCCTTTTGCCAAATACGTTAAAATACCTGAGTGAAATGGTTTCAAGCCCAAAGATTTTGTAAAATACATGGCAGTAATATTCACCGGTTAATTTGGAAATGGCGTAGGGAGATTGGGGATTGGGAGTTTGCGATTCTACTTTGGGAACAGGTTTATCATCTGCCAACGCAGTAGATATTGGATCGCCGTAGGCAGAGGAGGATGCTGCATAGATGAATCTTTTGACTTTGGCATCACGTGCAGACACCAGAAGATTTAGTGTACCTTGGATATTGACTTCATTGGTGGTTATAGGGTCATCGATAGATCGGGGAACTGATCCAAGGGCAGCCTGGTGTAAGACAAAATCAACATGTTCACAGGCATGATGGCAGGAGGATAGATTGCGAATATCTTCTCTTATCAGGGTGAACTTACCAGATGGTAAATTCAGATCGTTAATGAAAGATAAATTTTCTTCCTTTCCGGTAGAAAAATTATCAAGAACTCTTACTTCTTCACCATGTTTAAGCAAATCCTCTGCTAGATTGGAACCAATAAAGCCAGCACCACCAGTAATAAGATAAAGAGCCATAATTCCTCTTCAAATCAACAACTGAAAAACGAGGCCTTCAAACCTTCTGCTGTTGAAATTGTTACAGTTTACACTACTCTTCTCAGGAGACATAGAATTTAAATCCCAGTGATTCTCCTGCAATCGGTATTCTTCTTGTAATCTATATCTAATTTTGGAAGTTTATTGTATCAAGCGAATGCTGTCAAACTATTTTATCAGCAGTAATAATTCAAGAAGTGGACTGCTTGACTGGAACCACTCTGATTAATCCTTTCAAAGCATCTGCTGTCTCCAGTTTTACCTCTATAGTAGTACCAGGGGTAAGGTAGCCTGTAGTAGAGGAGGGAATGCTGGTTTCTAAAAGATAATCGGTGAGAAGTAGTTCGCAGCGATTTAATGAGTGGTTTAGCACGAGAGCATGATAGGTTTCACCAACCTTTCCTTCCAAATATTTTATCAGCCAATACTTTTGGCGCTGTTCATGTACCAGATTAATTTTTGCTTGCTTGATTTCAATATCTACTATCATTTGTTTAAGCTCTTCTTCTGAATAGGGTTTCCTGTTTTCAATTAAAGCTGATATCAGTTGACGTTGTGCTATTAAATCCAGGTACCTCCTGATGGGAGAAGTAAATGTACTGTAAGGTTTTAAACCCAGGCCGCTGTGATTCCCTGGAACGGTAGATAAGATTGCTCTATTGAGTAAACGCCTTTGCTTATAGTTGAGAAAAATATTGTCCTTACCAGCTCCTTCCACCATTTCCCTTGGTTCAAATTGATTTCGATAAATGAGAGGAATTCCTCTTTCTTGAAGAAAACTAGCACAAGACCAATTAGATAATATCATGAGTTCTGAGATTATAATTTCACTGGGGGTTTCCCGTTCTCTTTTAGTTATCTGGATAGTTTTATGCTCATCAACGCTGATGATTAATTCGGGGATGGGAAGAAAAAGGGCTCCTGCTTTTACCCTTTTATCTCTCAGGTGTTTAGCAAGATTGAAGAGGTATGAAAGTTTTTTATCACTGTTTATCCGGTTGTCCGACTGCGTATAGGTGTATCTGTGATGAACCTTGATTATACTGGGGAAGAAGTCGAACTCTTTAATTTCATCAGAGCTGTCAAAATGAATTATAATGCTGATTGCTAGTCGGTCTTTTCCCTCCACTAAACTTAAAATATCCTCAGAGAGGAGTGGTGTAAACATAGGAATTTTCGCTTCGGGAAAGTAGATGGAAGCCGCTCTTTCATAAGCTTCTTTATCCAGACAACTTTCAGGAGTGATGAAGTGTGCGACATCAGCGATGTGGATTCCCACTTGATAAGATGTTCCTTCCATCTCAACACTAACAGCATCATCAATATCTCGGGTCGTTTCGCTATCAATGGAAAAAACTTCTAAAGAAGTGAAGTCTTTTCGTTTATTGTTTAAAGATATCGCCTGGGTGTTGAATTTTCTGCATATTTCTCCAGCCTCTTCTAATATTTCAGGAGCCCATTGGGTGGGTATTTTATGTCGGGGAAGGAAGAGGTTTTCATCTTCTTGAAGCTCTCCCATTTTTACTAATAGTTTGAAGGGTGCATCGGGCTGGTTGAGGTTTGCCCTTTTGAGCAATTGTTTTCCTTTTTGGTATTCAGGAGCTTCAGAACCGAATATCGCTAGTTCACGTAATAAAGCTAAATAGTAATCTTTTTTAGGAGGATCTTCTGCCGGAATACCATCCCATTTTTGAATGAGCCAGGCACCACCTTCCTCCAGCTCTTGTTCCCTTTCAGTATCTCGTTGTGACTTCATCATAATCTGTTGAACCTGATGAGGTGTATGTGCCTTGAACTTCCCGTCCTTGAATTTAAAATGGATTTTGTCTTCGAACAACGATCTGAGAATGGCAGCAGTTTGTTCTGAGGCAGGATTTGCTCCAAAGGCTATTTCGGCCATATAGGGTAAATCAAAACTTTCGCCTTCTCCCTGCAGTAGATTCCATAATTCTTCAGTGTCTACACTTGCCTTTATTGTTTCTTCCCTACTTATGATTGTCTTTAATGTTTTTAAAAGTTCATCTTTTGACAACTTCAGGTTTAGTGTCTTCTCAGAACTATGTATGACCCTGTTAAGGTTGAGATTAACCTCTCGATTGTACTCAGAGAGAAGGTGAAGTCTGCTCCCTTTTTTGTCTAAACAAATTCCACAGGCAATCTTATCTTTATCAAAGTAAGTAACTATTTTCCCTGGTTCCATTTTCTT
>WTBG01000232.1 GCA_013139225.1 Deltaproteobacteria bacterium | reverse complement strand
GAGATACTCTATAATGAAGATAACAATAATAATTGTTTCTATAAGATTTACTATTTCCCTCAGCCTCTCTGGGATATTATAGGTTTTTATTACAAATATTATACAGACCAGGAAAATAAGAGCAATGATCACCAGGTCAAAGGTTTTCCCCATGGGTGTGGTCAAATCATCGAAATAGAAATTAATCCTTTGCTTAACTTTAGATAGCATCTTTATTACCTTAAAATGAAGTCAGGAGCTAGTTAGTGCCTGAACGAAAAGTCATGTTCAGGCCAAATCCGAAATCCCTGGCCCAGACCTGGTTTATCCGTTGTCGAGCATCCCACCGAGGAGTCGCACCAGGGCAGGCATGGCGGGCCGAAACAAATTCGAACACCAAATGACAAAATGACCTAAACAAGATGTTGGAAATGTGATGTTTTTTTTCATTGGGACATTTGTATTTTAGTTATTGCTTCGTATTGATACCTGCGGTAAGCTTCGCACGTGCTTCGAATTTTAGACCGAAAAAATGGGGTTTTCGGAACACAGGAATAAATTCGTTCTGGTTAATAACCAGTCCAATACCAAGCATGGTCAGAGCAAAGGCAAGTTCCAAATAAGATTTTAAGGGAATAAAAACGAATGGCCAAAAGTAAGCGATGATTCCACATAAAACTACCCATAGTGGCAACAACCGGGTGAACCAATCAAAGATTTTTACTGGTTTCATATTTGTCAAGAAGGTTCTGCATATAGACGAAACACACTACTTACGAATAGAAGTTAGTACCTCTTCTAGAGGAGCTGCCATCTTTGCTAATCTGGTAAGGATATCAGGCCTTTCCTGCTGTATGGTAGGGGCCGCTTGTTGGATAGCCTGGCTGATAAGGTTTAAGGCTTCATAAGGATTAAAGCACGGTGCCAGAGGTTCTTTAATCAGGCTAAATAGATAGTTTAAATCATCTCCAGACAAAATATAAGAAAAGGTAAAATTCTTAACATAATCTTCATGGCTATACTTATCAATGTAGGTTTCTTTCCACCATCTTAAATAGTGAGAGATGCCTTCTGCTTTTAGACCGACCTTGCTCTCAATGACAGAAGTAGCAACAGCATTACCTGCCCTCCAGCCACTGATCATGGCACCGGTGTTTTCTACCTCTTGAGTTCCTCCGGCATCACCAACAATCAAAACGTTGTCACTAAAAGGCTCTCTAATGGGAGAGTAAATTGATTCTACAGAGGTGAACTTTCTCAACTTTTCTGAATCTTTAAACCATTTAGAATAAATTGGATGTTTATTCATGAAGTAGTCAGTTACCTCATCTAAATTGAGATGAGGATCAAGGGTGAGAAAGATAGCATTAATTTCGTCTTCATTGATCCAGGGGAAAATTACCATGAATGCAGGGATCTCTTTAACATAATCCGGGCAGGATAGGGCAACTTCAAGCTCAGGAATCTTTGCATTGCGTATATAAAAAGATTGGGATGATATCTTGCAGAAGAAATCTCTTGCTTTGTTGAATCCCATCTTCTCAGCAATTAAGGAATTAGTTCCATCTGCAGCAATGACATAGGTTGCCTCAAAATTTTTATCTCCCCCTTTTACCCTCACATTTTCACCGGTTTTTGTAACATCAGTAACATTTATCCCCGGGAAGACCTCTACCCCTGTTTTATCAATTTCATCAAGGAGACAACGAAAGAAAACTTCTTTATCATGAATCATTGCAATTCGACCATTGTCCCCCAGCTTCTTCAATTCCTTTGCGTCTCCCAGTTTAACAATATGACCATCCGGCGAATAAAAATGCCAGGAATATATATTACTAGAAGGCCCATCGTATTTGAGAGAGAATCTATTAACAGGAAAGCACATACGCTTCCCTTTATTGTTGAAATGAAATATGTCACCAAAATAATAGTCATTCATAGAAACCAGGGACTGACCACAACATCGGTGAAGATTGGTAATGTCTGTTTTTCTTTCCAGGAGCGCAACTTCCAGCCCGCATTCCCTTGCAGCTTTAGCTGCCGTAAGACCTGCAGGCCCCGCTCCGACAACAATGAGATCATATCTTTTAGTCATTGAAACTTCCTTTCTATTCCACTTATTCTGTTGGAATTATATGAGGTGGATTGGCAACGTTATTGGGATCAAGGGTCTTTTTGATTTCAACCAAAATTTTATCATAGTTGTAATATGTTGGTCCAGCCATAGCGTGATAAGGACCTCCCAGGGCAGGCCCTGTACCATCATCAGTTTTATTTTCTATACCCCACTTTACAAAAGCCAGCATAGCCTGCATCAGACCCTGAGATTGCTCAACGGATTTTTCAAAAGGAAAATCAGTTTCTCCAATACCAAAACGAGAAAATTCATGGGATGCAATCCAGTCAGAGTAGTCGCAATCCAACACTGGTGGGCTGTATTTTTTCATAAAGACATGGCCTCGTTTAACCGATTCCATGGCAAATTTCAGGGTATCCGGTCCTACTGAAAAAAGTCCAAACCCTCCTGATGGAAGCATCATCCGGGGACCGCTGGTATCACGAATCCAGTTGTTGGCAGCATAGGGAACCCACTTATCGTAATATTCCCGGGGGATGAGTTTTCCACCAGATTCCTAAATTATATCTTCAAGAACTCTTTTTTCATATTGAAGCTGTTTTTCTGAGGTGAAACCCCAGAGGCAAATCGATACCATGTTTTTCATATTTTTCTGGAAATAGCCTGATTTCCAGGTTTCCCAGTACTCTTCGCACGACTTTGCCCACCACCAGCAGAGATAAGAAGTAGGCCACTTTTCCAGGTTGCCTCCGATTTCACTCTTCCCGATCTCATACATAACTTTTACGCAATCCTTCAAGGTGGGGTATTTAAACAGAACCCATTCAAATTTCTTAAGGGGCAATACCGATTTCTGATTGGGAACCATTCCTTCACAGGGAAAAGTTTTAGGACCTGGCCAGGGATGGAGCTTAATGGCCATTCGGGTAACTGTTCCAAGCCCTCCCATAGCTCCCAGGTACCCTCTCAGCATCCCGCGGAGATCAGGGCCAGGACCTTCGCCACATGACGGGCCAGCATTGGGCTGACTTAAAGAACCAATTTTCAACAATTCTCCATTGGGGAGAACCCATTCAAAACCCAGGATATTTCGATATCCCATACCGATCCGGTATCCAATCCCCCAGAATCCCTGAAAGGTATGACCTGCCAGTTGGGAGGCCTGGCCTCCTGCCTCAGGACATCCGCATACTAAACCTCGTTTCATGGCTTCGGCAGATACCTGAGCATTGGATACATAAGGTTCGATAATAGCATACATATTCTTTTCATCTATTTTGACGATGTGGTTCAGTCGCTTTGGGTCCAGAAGAACTGTATAAGGACGCGTTGCTTTAGTGGCAACTGACCAGAGGTTTGAGCCCACTGGAATACAATGGAATTTATATCGATTGGCTAATTTATAGATTGACTGAATTTCCCGGGTGTTTCCTGGCAGAGCTACGAATTCAGGAGGGAAGTGTTCTAGAACTCCAGGTGGAAGCCAATCTCTGGTATAGGCTTCAAGGACAGCTTTATCATCAGAAACATTTTCTGTCCCTAAAAGATCTGCCAGTGCCTGCTTAATAGTGCCGTGTTTATCTTGACTCATAAAATGCGTCTCCTGCAAGATGTTTTGCTTTGTGATGCTTATCTAATTACGAAATAAAAGGATTGATAATTATATATATTGTAAGACTTATGTAAAGATAAAATTTTGTTTTGGGATAATAATCAAAAAAAAGGATGCTCTTGAAGGAGAGCACCCTTTATAACAGTGTATCAGCTAATGGAAAAACCCTGGGTATACTTTAAACCCAGATTTTGCAGTAGCTATCTACTGCAAATTCTGTGTTTAATAAGACAAGTTGACTCTACGAAACATTCTGGCTGTTTCTAGCTTGTCAGCTACGAGTGACTTTCTGTCTGGGAACTGATTGATAAAATTGGTATAATTAGTTTCTGCCTTATCATAAGCTTGAAGATCCAAATAGCAGTCCCCTGCCATAATGAACACTTTGTCTATCTCTGGATATTGCGGGTTCCTCTCCTGAATTTCATCTAAAACTTGAACTGCAGATGTACAATCATTCAATTTCTTATAGCTTAAAGCAAGTTGATAACGGATGATGGATGTATATGCTTCCTTGGGACTCATAGTTAGAGCTATAGAATAGGTAGCTATGGCCTTTTCAAATTCATCTTGTGAGAAATAGAGATTGCCCAGTTCGAAGGTATAGAGCGCGCCTTTTGATGGGATGAAAGGTGCCTGACTTTTCTCTTCCAGTAGCGTCTTTGCTACTTGACTTAATAAAACCCCTGGTTGTGTTTGATATATATCTCCACTTGTAGTAAGAGAAGGTTTTGCTTTTGCTAGTAGTATCTCCTTTGAGTTAAAGGGGGTTCTTTCTGCCTTTACTATTTCCTTTATCCTGACTGTTTCAGAGGGAGTAAATTGTTGGGTGTAGTAAAAGACACCGATAGCTAAAAGAGCTACTATTGCAGTTGCAGTTGAGGGTCTGAAAAGCCATTGGGTCAGCCAGGACCCTCTTCCTTTAAGGGTTTTGTCCGTATTGTGTGCCAATATCCTTTGATGAACTAAGGGAGGAAGCTCGTGTTTGGTTAGTTGCTGAAAAGAGGTGCGGACAAACTGTAATTGTGACAACTGTTTTGCGCAGTTTTCACAGGTCTTAAAGTGTTCATCTATCTTGCGCCTTAATTCTGGAGAAAGATCGTTGTAAAGGTAATCGACTAATTTTTCATCACATTCTGGACACTTCACTTTTTTTCACCTCACTTTGGGTTATTCCCTGTAATTCAAGATCCTTGCGTAAATGTTCCAGTGCATAGCGCATTCTGCTCTTGGCCGTGTTGATGGGGCATCCGATAAACTCGGAAATTTCCGCAAAGCTTAAATCTAAGTCCTCACGCATGAGGAAGACTTCTCTTTGTTCTTCGGATAGTGTGCTTATTGCTTTTTTCAGAATCTCGGAAATCTCACTTGTGCGAGCGTTTTGTTCTGGAGTTGGATTACTGTTAGCGATGGTTGATTCAATGACCATTTCTTCTTCACTGTCTATAGGCTGAGAGAGGGAAGTTGTCTTGCGATGTTTCATTTTCCTGAAGTGGTCAATGCAGCCATTTCTCGCAATCTGATACAGCCAGGTAGTGAATTTGGCAGTAGGCTTATACCGCTTGCTTGATTTAACTACTTTTAAAAATACGTCCTGAAACAGCTCCTCTGCATAGTTCCCACTTTCTCCGATAAAATGACAAATGAAATTAAAGATACCACGCTGATGACGCCAATAGAGAACCTCGAAAGCACGTTCATCTCCTTTCTGATAAAGCAGCATCAGTTCCTCATCGCTCTGGTTATTTGATTGATTCCTTTGATCAGCAGTCAAATTATCTAACTCATTGAAGCTAATGATAATAACGATGCAATCTATAAAAAGTTTTATCTTTTTATAAATTGCATAAGAACCTTATTCTTGATAGTATCACGGATTAGGAATGGTTTCAACCTGAATGGGGTTGAAAAAAGACAATCTTAAGAAAGGAGCAGGATTGATGGAAGAACAAAAATCTACTTTTCGTTGGCTGGTTCTCGTTCTACTCTTTCTCAACATCTTTTTTGCTGTCTTGTGTATGCAGTGTATCCCGGCACTGTTTACGGAGATTGTAGAGCAGATACCCTTGACCAAGGTACAGATGGGAACAGTTATGGGTGTACTTACCTTCGCATCCCTCTTCTTTGCCCCTATTGGTGGAGCGGTCAGTGATAAAATCGGTTCCAGGTGGGCACTGGGAGCGTCTGTGCTGATTATAGCAGTTGCGGGGGCACTTCGTGCTTATGTGGAAAGTGCCAATGGTCTTATTGTATGCATGTTTTTCATTGGTGCTGGAATGGCCGTTATAGGCCCCAATATGCCAAAGGCACTGGGTATGTGGTTTCCCCGGAAGGAGCTCGCTTTAGCCAATGGATTGTGCATCTCTGGCATGGGGATTGGGGGAGCTGTTGCCATGGCGACTGCAACCAGCTTTATGTCACCTGCTTTCGGTGGCTGGAGAAATACTTTGCTTGTAATTGGAATTGCTGTTCTTGGCATGGGGATACTCTGGGTGTTCATATATAGGGATCGAGAGAAAGAAGGGGCAGCTGAGGTGAAAAAGCAGAATATGAAGGATAATTTCAAAAAAGTTCTTAAGGTAAAAGACCTCTGGTTGCTTTCTGGTTTCTATGGGCTCAATATGGTTGGTATGATGGCGCTTATAACCTTTCTTCCTGTGAGCTTGGAGGAAAGAGGGGTAGAGCAGGCGGGAGAACTTGTTGCCATTATGTTGGGAACCACCGTGATATTTAATGTTCTGGGTGGAATACTTTCGGATAAACTTGGTAAGAGAAAGCCCTTCCTCATAATAAGCTCTGTTATTTTTGGACTTGGTATCCTTACTTTAGCTACTCTTAAGGGAATTCCTCTCGTTATTGCGCTAGTGATTACCGGAGCGGCGCTAGGGACTATTGCCCCAATCTTAATGACCATCCCGGTAGAACTTGAAGAGATAGGTCCTGGATTATCAGCAACCGCTTTTGGGCTTATCTTTATGGTAGGAAATACTGGGGGTGCTTTTGGCCCGATTTTGTCCGGTAAACTGATGGATTTGGCTAACTCTCACTGGGCAGGATTCATTTTCATGGCTGTGGCTCTTATTATGGCAGCAGGATTTGCTGTTCCCTTAAGGGAAACAGGTAAAAAATGAGGTTATAAATAAATAATCTGGTTATCCTGAAATCTCCAGTTGAATACCCTTATTAACAATACTGGATTCCCGCTGGAGTTTATCCCGTACTTGATACGGGGCGAGAATGACACGTTTGTTCAATCGGTTCCATCCTTGCTTGTCATCCCTGCAAAACTTGTCTTCGACTCTGATCGGGGAGCAGGGATCCAGGGACTAATAGACAACTTGAGTATTGTAGATAAGCAGAATAAATAATTACTTCCCAAGGAAATGATCTTAGTTTACTTTTGTGTGCTTACCTTTCCGAGAGGTTTAAGCCTGACCCCACCCCTTTTGTTTTGCATATAGAATCCCCCTAATATTTATACATTTTTATAAAGTCTTATTAATATATTCCGATATTCTTTGAAGTAGTAGAATATAAAGAATTAAGAAGGATTGTATATAAATAAATTCTCGATATGGGGAAGAATTTGTATAGAAGTTAATTGGGTTAAGTTTGAATATACCATTTTATTTAAACAATACTTAGATTGAAGGGTTTTTATGAAAAAGATACTTAAAAATAGGATTCTTATAGTCAACGATGATCCAGTGCAGCTTCGGATTTTAGCAAAGCATCTTGAGAAGAGTGGTAAAGAAGCTATTACTTGTGCGGAAGGGGAGGAGGCTCTAAGGAAACTAAGAGAGATAGAATCAGTTGACATGATTATCACTGATCTCTACATGCCTGGAATAGATGGCTGGAAATTATGCAGGTTGCTACGATCTATAGAATTCTCTGACTTTAACAAGATACCCATTTTGGTTATGTCAGCTACTTTCAGCGGGAGCGATGCCGAAGAGATTACACGGGAACTGGGTGCTAATGGTTTTATTTCAGTTCCTTACAACCCCGAGATTTTGAGGTCTACCATAGAGAATATATTGTTGGGAAAGGTCGAGCAGAGAGAGTTAAGAGTACTGGTTGTGGAAGATAGTGAAAGTTTGAGGGGAACAATCTGCGAAGGGTTGAGAGAGTATGGCTATTCGGTTTTCGAGGCTTCCAATGGAAATCAGGCTTATAGCCTGTTCGAGGAAGTTAATCCCGAAGTCGTCATTCTTGACTATCATCTACCCGAACATGATGGGGCTGAACTTCTTACTGCGTTTAAATTACCACAGAGCCAGGCGGCAGTCTTAGTTACAACGGGTGATGCAAACCCAGAGTTAGCTATGAAGGTTACCAAAATGGGGGCTGATGCGTTTGTACGTAAGCCTTTTAAAATAGGATATCTTATTGATCTTTGTGAAAAGATTAGAAGGGAATGGTCACTTTTAAGAGTGGAGAAGCTTCTAGAAGATCGCACACTGGAATTGCGGCGCATCCTTGAGACTTCGGTAGATGGAATTGTGATAACTGACACTTCTGGCTGCATCGTTCAGATTAACAGTGCCGTAGAGAAGATGCTTGAATACAGCAAAGACGAAATAGTGGGGAAAAACATATGGGAATTGATGCCGCTAGATGATAAAGACCATGAAAAAGCAGTTAGAATAATAAAGAAACTGAAGATAAAGGAGAGAATGACAGGTGTAGAACAGGTGTGGAAGAGAAAAGATGGGAATTTATTTCATGTCGAATTGAACCTTTCAATATTAAAGGATGCAGAAGGCAATACTACAGGAGCAATGGCGAGTATCAGAGATATAACTGATAGAAAGAGAGCAGGTGAAGAGATAAAGGATTCAGAAGAGAGATATCACAGTTTAATAGAGAATGCTATTGATGCGATTATTTCTGTGAATGAAGAAGGGGTGATAGTGACGTTTAATAAGAAAGCCGAAGAAATGTATGGTTATGATCGTGAGGAAATATTGGGGAAATCTGTACTTTTGTTAGTACCCCCACAGTATAGGGAAAAACAGAAAGAGGCAATGGAAAAATTTAAAGAAGTCAAAGCATCAAAGGTAATAGGAAGGACCGTGGAGACGAAAGGATTTAGAAAAGACGGAAGAGAATTCCCTGTAGAAACTTCCGTCTTTGGTTTAGAAATAAATGGGGAACATGTTTTTACTTCTTTCGTACGTGATATCACCTCCAGGAAGGAGATGGAAGATAAACTCCTACAATCTGAAAAATTGAGGTCACTGGGAGAGTTGGCAGGAGGAGTGGCTCATAATTTTAATAATACATTAGCTGTTATCCTTGGCAGGACACAGCTTTTAGGAAGGAGTTTTGAGACATTGATAGGGAAGCAGGAACGAAGAAAATCGATAGATGATCTGAAAAAAAGTTTGGCAATCATCGAAAAGGCTGCCTTCGATGGAGTTGATACTGTGCGCAGGATTCAGGAATTCTCCCGAAAAAGGGGTGATGATAAAAACTTTACCGGTGTTGACCTGAATGAGGTTATTGAACACACCTTGGAATTTACTAAAGTGAGATGGAAAGATGAAGCCGGGGCGAAGGGAATAAAAATAAATATCCAAAAAGAACTTTCTCTCATTTTTCCCATTGAAGGAAGCGGTTCTGAACTCAGGGAAGTGTTTATCAACATTATGAATAATGCCCTTGATGCCATGCCTAAAGGGGGGCAGATTTCCATAAAGACCTTCGTGGAGAATAGCCATGTGGTGGTTTTGGTTAAGGACAGCGGTATCGGTATTCCCAAAGATATAAAAGATAAAATATTTGATCCTTTTTTTACCACCAAAGGTGTGCAGTCAACAGGGTTGGGTATGAGTGCCTCCTATGGGATCATCAATCGTCATCGGGGGACAATCACGGTAGATAGTGTTGAAGGTCAGGGGACCACCTTTTCCATCAAATTTCCTAGACCTGAAAAGGTTATTAAAGAAAAAAAGAAACCGATTGCAAACGAACAAAATGGAACCAGCATTTTAGTTGTTGAGGATGAGGAAGGTGTACGAACCATCCTTAAGGATATTTTAGAGGATGGTGGTTATAAGGTTGAGGTGGCGCCAAATGGTAAAAAAGGCATAAAGCTCTTTCAGGAAAAGAAGTTTAACCTGGTTTTTACCGATCTGGGAATGCCTGGAATGTCTGGCTGGCAGGTAGCAGAGGAAATAAAAAAGATGAATGGAAAGACAAAAGTGGCCTTGGTTACCGGATGGGAAGTGGATCTGAACAATAACGAGTTGAAAAAGTGCGGAGTAGATTTAGTGATTAACAAACCTTTTCAAATGAATCAAATATTAGGGTCAGTTAAAGAGATGATGGAGGACGGTGCTCCAATTGCTTAAGCGAAGCTAAAGATTATGGTTAAATATTTTTTGATATTTTTTTCAAAGAACTGTAATTGGCATGAGAAGAAAAGGGGGGAACGATGGCAGACCTTGAAGTGATTGTTAAAAAGGCGAAGAATCTACCTGCTCTTCCGCAGATCACCACAAAATTGCTGGAGGTATTTGATGATTCGAAATCGCAAGCAAAAGATGTGGGTAAAATTATAGAAGGTGATCAATCATTAGCCAGCCAGATTTTGAAACAAGTAAATTCTCCTTTTTATGGGTTTTCCGGGCGTATTTCCAGCTTAAAACATGCCGTGGTTATTATGGGTTTCAATGCTGTAAAAAATCTCGCAATGGGTTTTTCTATTGCAAAAATGTCAAGAAATGGGACGGTTTCTGTTTTGGATATGGAAAAGTTTTGGGAGCACTCTCTGGGGGTTGGTGTAGGAGCCAGATCTATTGGGAAGGAGATTGAATATCCTTGTCCAGAGGAATTACTGGCTGCTGGTCTATTGCATGATATTGGGAAAATAATCCTATCTGATAGCTTTCCTGAAGAATATAGGAAGGTTTTAGAGGAGGTAGAAGGAGGTGTAGAGGAGATTTATCAATCTGAGAATAAGGTATTTGGTACTTCCCATGCTGAGGTAGGTGAGTGGTTTGCCAGAGAAAACAGGTTCCCCCCCGTTTTGAGAGCTTGTGTTAAAAATCATCATGCACCTTCAAACCAGAGTTTAGGTGAATCCGTCAAAGCCGTGAAAACGATCTATGTTGCAGATCAATTGTGTAGAGTAGAGGGGATAGGATGGTCTGATGGGAATAGAAACCATGAAAAAACAGAAGATGTCTGTAAAGAAATTGGATTAACTGATGAGGCCAGGGAAAAGGTGATAGGAAACTTGCGATCTGAAGTAGATGAAGCAAAAGAGTTCTTCGGGATTAATAAAAATAAATAAACATGTGAATTGTTTATTCTACTGTATAAGTTTTAAAAAATAAGAGGAATAAAGTGATGTTAGAAAAAGAAGAACATTCAATGGAGAGAGCAGAGTGGGAAATCACTCAACTGGAAAGAAGATTGGAAGAGATAGAAAATTATCTTGAAAACATCATGCAGACATCCAGAGAATGCGTAATAGTAACAAATATTGACGGTAACATTATACGCATGAACGCTGCCTTAGTGGATATTTTGGGATATTCCATCGAAGAGCTATTAGGTAAAAGATTAGCCGATATTACCCAGGTGACACCCGGAGATTATATCTCCACTACGGGAGAGACGGTGGTAATAGATGACGAGTTTTTAGCAGATTATGAAGAAATACAAACAAGAATATCTCAAGGAGAGCGAAGCCAGTATGAAACCTATCTTCTTCAGAAGTGTGGGAAGCTCGTACCTATGGAGATGAGCACAGCCATGGTTTATGATAAATATGAGAATAAAAATGGAATGGTAAGTGTAGGTTGGGATATCACTGAACGAAAAAAAATGTTTGAGGCATTGAAAAAGGCGAAGAAAAAAGCGGAAGATGCCACCCGTTCCAAGAGTGAGTTTCTGGCGAACATGAGCCATGAGATCCGCACCCCCATGAATGCAGTAATCGGTTTTACCGATATGCTTTTAGAAACCGAGCTTGATGATGAGCAGATAGATTACGTTCAGACTGTAAAGAGAAGTGGAGAGGCACTTGTCTATCTGATCAATGACATACTTGACATTTCCAAGATTGAAGCTGGAAAGATGACTCTTGAGGAGATTGACTTTGATCCTGAACTTCTGGCCTACGATGTGTGTGATTTAATCAGATCCAAGGTGGAAGGGAAACCAGTAGAGCTCTTGTGCCACATAGATGACGATATCCCTTCGTATGTAGAGGGAGATCCCGCAAAGTTCCGCCAGGTGCTTGTTAACCTGATAGGCAATGCCACTAAATTTACAAGTCAAGGAGAGATTGAGCTTTCCCTTAAAATTGAAGAAGAAGATGAGGATAGGATCAAGTTACACGCAAGGGTGAGAGATACCGGCATTGGTATTCCCAAAGACAAGTTGGAAGGTGTTTTTGAAATGTTTAAACAGGCCGATGGTTCTACTACCCGTGAGTATGGGGGTACAGGTCTTGGTCTCGCCATCTGCAAACGAATATCCAATGCTATGGGTGGAGATGTATGGGCAGAAAGCCCGGCTGATTGGGGAATGCGGGAAGCAGATTGCGGAGTAGAAAATGGCAAATCTAAAATCCAAAGTCCACTATCCGCAATACAAAATCCAAAATCCAAAATCGGTGGTCCTGGCAGTATTTTTCATTTCACCACCTGGCTGAAAAAATCTGACAAGAAACCTTCCGTAAAGGATTGTCGTGCTTCCCTTGAGGGGAAGAAGGTGCTTGTTGCAGATGATAATCAGACCAACCTGTTTATTTTAGGTCACCTGTTAGATTCTGCAGGAGCACGGGTGGAGCTGGTATCTGAGGCAGAGAAGGTGGAAGATGCTGCACTTTCTGCTTTGAGCAAGGGAGATTCCTTTGACTTAGGTGTTCTAGATATACAAATGCCAGTGATGAGTGGATATGAGGTTGCCAGAAGATTTCGTCAGAATGAAAAGCTAAGAGATCTCCCGTTGTTGGCTTTCTCCTCTTCTACAATTGATGGTACTAAAAAGAGCAGGGAAGCAGGATTTGACGGGTTTTTGCTCAAACCTATTCGCCGAGAAAAACTCCTTGATATGATGGAACGGTTGTTGGGTAAGAAGGTAGGAGGAAGTAGTATTAAGATCGGTAAGACCACTCATGGTTTAGCAGAAGGGGGGAAACAGGAGATATCCACTCAGCTTACATTGAACGAAGGGATTAAGCAATCGGTGCGGATTTTGCTGGTTGAGGACAATCCAGTCAACCAGAAGCTTGCCTCAAAAATGCTGACTAAGGCTGGTTACCAGGTGGAGATAGCAAACAATGGTCAGGAAGCAGTGGAAATGTATAAAAAGTCTGTGAATGGATGCGAGGGGAAAGAAGTAAGGAAAGAAGGGATGGGAAAAAGTGAAACAGGAAGATACAGTTTTGTTTTTATGGATATGCAGATGCCGGTGATGGATGGGCTGGAGGCTACAAAACTAATTCGGAATTTGGAATGCGGATTATGGAATGATCCGAATGCAGAACAATCCGAAATCCGAAATCCGAAATCCGAAATCATTAGGATTCCTATCATCGCTATGACTGCCAACACCATGGAAGGTGACAGGGAGAAATGCCTTGAGGCAGGAATGGATGATTATATCCCCAAACCGATTAAGAGAGAAGTCGTATTTGATATGGTGGAGAAATGGGTGAAGAGTTGAATTTAGAAATCTAAAAAAGGAGAGGGCCATGGATGTTAAAGGATTAGCAGAAAATTTAGGTTTGGAAGAGGATGAATACCTTGAGTTGCTTGAGCTCTTTTTAGAAACGACGGAGTCGAATCTTGACAAACTGAGGACAGGAATTGACACGGGCGATACCCAAGAAGTAGTTGCATCATCACATTCCATAAAGGGATCTTCCGCGAATCTTGGATTGGAGAAAATATTTGAGATAGCGAAAGGGGTTGAAGAAAAAGCCCGGCAGAATGGATTGGAAGGGGCTGCCAAAGCGGCTGAATTCATTAAAGAGCAATGTGACCAAATAGCAGGAGAGATAAGGGTAATTTAATGGATAATTCATTCCCTATATTAATAGCTGAAGATGACCCTGTTAGCAGGAGAATGCTGGAAAAGAACCTGGTGAAAGCTGGAAGAAAGGTTGTATCTACCAGCAATGGTCGAGAGGCACTGGAGAGCTTAACAAAGAATTATTATCCCATAGTCATAACGGATTGGATGATGCCCGTGATGGATGGCCTTGAATTATGTCGAGCTATACGGAAACAGAAATTCCCAGGTTATGTCTTTGTTGTGCTGCTTACCGCCAGAGCTGAAAAATGTGATATTATTGCTGGATTGGATGCCGGGGCTGATGATTATCTTACCAAACCGTTTAACCAGGCTGAACTTGTGGCACGTATGAAAGCCGGGGAACGCTTTTTGAATTTAGAAAGATCTTTGTCCAATGCCTGCGATGAAATAAAGAAGTTTTCTATAACTGACCCACTCACCAAGTGCTACAATCGCGGCTACTTGATGGAACATCTATCCAAGGAGATCAAGAGAAGTAAACGTTACAAACACTCCCTACACATTGTGATGATCGATGTCGATCATTTCAAAAAAATCAACGATACATACGGCCATCAAGCAGGTGACCTGGTTTTGCAGGAATATGTAAGGTGCATCATGAGTACTATTCGTGAAGGCGTTGACTGGCTGGCCAGGTATGGTGGTGATGAGTTTATCCTTGTCCTGCCGGAAACAGATTTAGATAAAGCATGGAAGGTGGTGGAAAGGATTCGTTGTCTTATATCTGAGATGGTGATTCCGCTGGAAGGAGAAGAGATAAAGATTACTGCCAGCTTTGGCATAAGCGGTTTTGGGCATGGCATTGATGGGGAAGAAGTTTTAGCCAAGTTGCTAATAGAGAAGGCAGACAAATGTCTCTATGAAGCGAAGGAAGCAGGTAGGAACAGGATTGCTGGTGAAGGGATGAACGAAACAAGTTTAATAAATAAGAAGACTATGTACGTCAATAAATAAAAATGAAAGACGTTTTGGCGAGTGTTAAATATGTTTTATAATAATAGGATTGTGATCGCTCTAATATTATGCCTGGCTATTATTGCGATCGGCACCTCAGGATATATGCTGATAGAAGGGTATACCTTGTTTGAGGGGCTCTACATGTCAATTATTACCATCACAACAGTGGGTTTCGGAGAAGTGAAGCCATTGTCGGGGGTGGGGCGTGGGTTTACAATATTTCTTATCTTAATAGGTTTTGGAAGCCTTGCATTTGCAGGGCATGCCTTAGTAGAATCACTCCTTGAAAGGGTTCAGGAAGGTAGATCGGAGATAAAAAAAATGAAAAAACATATATCACTTTTAAAATCTCACTACATTATCTGCGGGTTTGGAAGAGTAGGTGCGGCCGCGACGGAGCATCTTAAAACGGCGGGTTCTGATTTTGTCATCATTGAGACTAATCCCACACAGTTACAGGAAGTTCGGGGAAAGGGCTATTGTTATGTTGAAGGAGATGCAACACATGAAAATGTACTGCTGGAAGCAGGTGTAAAGTCGGCCAGAGGTCTGCTAGCTCTTCTCAATTCTGATCCAGATAATCTGTTCATAGTTCTTACTACTCGAGAGCTAAACCCCACTCTCCACATTATTGCAAGAGCTGAAGAGGCTTCTTCGGAGAAAAAGATTTTACAAGCAGGAGCGGACAGTGTTATTTCACCTTTTGCCACAGCAGGAAAACAGATTGCAGATGATATACTTGCAGCCACGGGAAAGCAGACAGAGTTGTCTAAATCATCTATTGGAACCAACGCTGCTCCCCAGTGGATCAAGGTCCAGGATAAATTGAGTGTGTTGGGTGAGACAATAAGCGAAGTATCGGGGAAAATGGGGAGAGAGGTTGTTGGTCTTCGCAGGAACGGACGTGACTTCATCTTCCCAGACCTAGAGACAAAGCTTGAAAGCACGGATATGCTTTTAGTAATTGATGAGCGACAGGATGAAAAGAACCAATTGGAAAATCATCAACTGAAACCTCAAAAATTAGTCATCATTGATGATAACCCTGTTATCCTGAGACTTTATACCCGTCTTTTTCAAAAAGCGGGTTTTCATCCCATGACTGCGGCTGATGGACGTGAAGGGTTGGATCTCATAATTCGAGAGAAACCTGTAGCAGCGGTTATTGATTTTATGCTTCCTGTTATGTCAGGGATTGAGATATGCCAGGGTGTGCGCAAAAATGAAGACTGCCAGGGAATAAAATTGATCCTGTTTACAGCCGACAAACAACCTGAAACCAGAAAGAGTGCACTCAATGCCGGGGCGGATGCAGTAGTGATTAAAAGCCCTGAGGCATCTGAAGTGATAGAAACTGTTGTCCAGATCCTTAAGGGGAATTAAAAACAGGTATGACGATCTGGTAAGAAGTAAAGGAGCTTACTTCCCCCATTCCCCTAATCCATTCCACCGAAGGAAGGGAAATTCCCAATTCAATCATTCAGGAAAAACCTACCCTCGACTCTGATCGGGAAGCATTAATACAGAAGCATTATTTGAAAATGCACCCTTCTTTGAGTATTAATCCTTTAAGTCTACCTGTACATTCCAAAAGCCATCCAGCCAGTATTTTTCAAAATGCTCTTTGAAAATTCTCCTTCCCATGTCAATAGCAAAATCATTCTTGTACATTAATTGAACCAGCTCTTTCGTTTTCTCTTCATGTCGTTTTACAAAGTTGGTATCAAGCTGAATTTCATTCATGCTTTTGAAGTAGGAAGGGAAAATTAATTGTAAAGCTTCTTCAACCGATTGATAATACGCCTTTCGTATGGTCTCATCGTCTGTTTCTGGTTCCTTGAGCTCGAATCGATACGTGCTTTTATATGGATCGAGATATCGGCTGATTTTCCCTCTTCCTTCTTCTATGCTTCGCTGGTATTTCTCGACAATTGACAAGGCTTTTTCAATGGTTGTACGTTCATCACCAAAGAACGATTCCAAAGAAATGTTGTCTTTATCGACATTGAAGAAATCGACGATGCAAAGCCCGGGTGTTCCTAATGCAGGCTTCATAAAATCGACGTGGAAAACAGGAGCTCTTAATCCATACCGGGGTCTAATGTTTAAGGTAAAATCTCGAGAGTAAGAAGAGTTGGAGGGAATCTCAAAATGGGTAATGGTTGCAGCGGCTATTTTATCATTGTGGAAGGATTTTAGGGGTACAGCAATGACATTACTGCCAAATACCTTGTTATACGGAAAAGATAAATTTAAGGTAAATTCGTTGAAATCTTGAGTAATGGATCTTTCTTTTGCTCCGTATTCTTTTAGTAATATAAGAACTTGATTACGAAGACTTGTAAAAACACCGAAATCGGAATACTTTTTAGGCTGATATGTAAATATAAAGATTGAGACTGCTACTATAATGATAAGTAGTACTACTCCTATGATTTTGAATGCTTTTTTCATTCGTTCCTCCAAAACTATTGGTAATCAAATAAACTTAAATATACTCTAATTTATACTAAATATGCTAAAAAGATGGTGGAGGCGGCGGGAGTCGAACCCGCGTCCGGAAATACTCCACTTAAGGTTCTACATGATTAGCCTGTATATTAAGTTTCGCTCCTTGAAACTCCCACAGGCAGGATTCTTAAAGAGCTAGCTTATTTAGTTTCATCTTCATCTCCATAAGCATGAGGTGAAGACTATCCCGCTGAGTCGACGTCCTTTTTAGCCCCGCAGGCAAAAGCTAAAAGAACGCTTACTGCTGATTAGGCAGCAAGGGCGTAATCATAATCGTTTGCAATTATGTTTAATCCCACCTGTTTAACGAGCAAGTAGGACCTCGGCATGCCCCTTAAGCTTCACTTATCCCCGTCGAAACCATTTCGCCCCCTTTCTTTTATTGTCAAAACCAAACCACAGAGGACACAGAGTATATTTAGATATCAAAGAGCAGATGTTTTATCTTTCCTCCTTTCTGTGCTTAGTGCTTAAATCCTTTTGATGGTACTTATATTCCTTTTATCTTTTTTCCTTTGAAATCCTTTTCTTCCTCACGGGCAAAATCTTTTCGCTTTATATCCTCACGTTTATCATGTGTCTTTTTGCCCTTGGCTACAGCCATCTCAACCTTCACCTTCCCATTTTTAAAGTACATTTTTAGAGGGATTAGCGTAAAGCCCTTTTCCCTTATCTTGCCGTAAAGTTTTTTAATCTCACTTTTGTGAAAGAGTAACTTACGTTCTCTTAAAGGATCATGGTTGAGCTGATGGGCATAGGTATAAGGGCTGATATGGGTATTGACAAGATATATTTCTCCATCTTTAATCCGGGCGTGACCATCTTTAAGATTGGCCCTCCCTGATCGACATGATTTTACCTCACTTCCCTTAAGAACCAGGCCGGCTTCATAAGTATTGATAATGTGGAAATCATGCCGCGCCTTCTTGTTTTGACAAATCATTTTTTCTGACATTTATTACCCAGAACAAGTAAATTTAATGCTACCATATCTGAAACACTTAGGCAAGAGGGGAAAAATCAATAGTAGTTGATTGATATCAGATGACGTGGTATGCTTTTAACTGATGGTTGTGATTATTTTGAGCATATGGAAATTCCTGCTATATAATTTGTTAACTACTTTTGTGATAAAGGGAAGATGCATCGTATAAAAATTTTTCTTCTCCTCATTCTGTTCGTCAACTCCTGTATCTTTATACCAATGCCTGAGCGCAAGCTTAGTGATGAAAAGCTACAGCTTATAGAGATTATGGAGCTGTCAAAGACTAAGTTCTACGAGCAAGCAGTTGAAAAGTGCCAGGAATTCATGAAAGCGTTTCCCGAGTCTGAGTATTATGACATAGCGCTTATGAAGTTGGGTGATGGATTTAAGGGGCTTGTGGAACAGGATTATCTTCAACTGATAAAAGATGGTAAATCAGAGGAGGAAGCCAGGAAAAATTTCCTGGGGAAATATGGCCATTATCAATGCTGGCTGGAAGGGCCCTGTGGTATCCAGTACAATCTTGAGTGTTTCAAAGAAATGATGGAAAGGTTTCCTGATAGCAACTATGCTGATGAGGCGACTTACCATCTCATCCCTTGGGTTTGTGATTATAAGGGGTTGCCAGAAGGACCTTTGGAAGAGATAGGATATCTTGAAAAGATTCTGCAAAAATATCCAACTTCATCACTTCGGCCTGAGGTATATTACCAGGTAGCTCACCGCTTACACATAATCTATGAAATCTATGCATTTTCCCCTCAGGCAGAATTGAGAAACACAGTTGAAGCTAAGAAATATCGGGAGAAGTCTCTTTATTTTTACAGGTTAGTCTTAAAACAACCAGTGCAGTCAAAATTTTCAAGGAGTGCCTGGGAAGATATTAAGAAGTTGGAAGAAGGAGAGAGGATTTACATAATGCAGTAAATCAATACAAGATTATAGTAGCATCCAGCATCTCTTTGCGGAAGTGTATATTTTGAAAAAACTTGACCCATTTGTTAAGTTTTCGGACTATAATAGACGGCTACATGAGACTTAATTTTATCGTTTGATGAGTTGAAGTGGGAATCTCCTGTTCCCCTGTTGGCAATGGAGCAAAAATGGACATGGTAAGGTCCATTTCTACCTCACTTTCCACTAACAAACCTTTTTCATAGGCGAAATAGGTAGTACCCTTTCCTTTTCCACTTCCTTTCATATTCATTTTCGCTTGTTCCCCACCCTCAATAGTCATAGCAATAGTGTAGTCTAGTACTGCACAGTCATACTCTTTTTTCTTTTCCAGTTTTGTTAAGGTGTATTGATACTCAATTACCACGCCCATTTGAGATTGAGGAATCTCCTGTTTTTGTGTCCAGCTATTTCCTGCTTTTAGTTTATCTTCAGGAAACTGGGGATAGAGGCTGAAAAATATATTTTTAATGTCACTGCCAAGCCCCTGCAAACCCACCATTGCCTTAACTCCTTTAGGTTCAATTATCTCTCCGTTTTCACGTATTTTCATTATATTAATTTTCCCAACCATTGATTTGCCCATATTGCTGGGTATCTGTTTACCCCCGACATTCATTTCCATGTTAAAGGTGTCATAAGTGACGTTGAGTTCCGCTATCCCCTGATCAACCTTTTCTACTTTCTGTGTAAGAGTGATTTCGGTCTTGCTAGGCATTTCCATCTTTTTCCCCATGAATTCCGTGGTAGTTACAGAATCTTGGATCAAACTGTATTTGTGTTCATCTCCTTCATTGAATTTGAATCTCAACTGTAGTGCCTTTTCACCACAGCCAATCCATAGAAAAGACAGTAATACTAGTGATACAAATATCCACCGCAATGTATTTCTTTTTGTCATCTTAACTTCCTCCATATTGATGTCTAATGAAAAACGTTTTGGATCGTGTTTCTAAAAAATCTCTCCTTGCCAAAGGGGAGATTTTATTCCCTTTCGCTGAAGAGGGCAGAGGAACCGTTACTTAATTAAAGGTGCGATAACCAGAGCCACAACAGACATTAATTTTATAAGTATATTAAGAGATGGACCGGAAGTGTCTTTAAAGGGGTCACCCACTGTATCCCCTATTACTGCTGCTTTGTGTGGTTCAGAACCCTTCCCTCCTAGATTGCCTTCTTCTATCCATTTTTTGGCATTATCCCATGCTCCACCAGCATTGGCTTGAAATACAGCAAGAAGAACTCCTGAAACTGTAACGCCGGCTAGAAGACCACCCAGTGCCTCTTTGCTGATAAACCCAAAGACTACAGGGACTATTATAGCCATTAGACTTGGAGCAACCATTTTTTTAATTGCCGCTGTTGTAGAGATATCCACACATTTGGCATAATCGGCCTTGGCTTTACCTTCAAGTAAACCAGGAATCTCTTTAAATTGTCTTCTTACCTCCACGATCATATCTTTTGCTGCTGAGCCAACTGCTTTCATTGCCATAGCCGAGAAAAGGTAAGGAAGCATACCTCCAATAAAAAGACCGGCCATGATACTTGGTTTTGTTAAATCCAGTGTCTCAACGCCAGCCTGAATTCTAAAAGCAGCAAATAGGGCAAGGGCAGTCAATGCTGCTGAACCAATAGCAAAACCTTTCCCAATTGCGGCTGTGGTGTTTCCTACTGCATCCAGGTTGTCCGTTCTTTTCCTTACTTCCGGAGGTAATTCTGCCATCTCGGCCAGCCCTCCAGCATTGTCAGCGATGGGACCATAGGCATCTACTGCAAGCTGAATTCCCGTGGTTGAAAGCATGCCCAGTGCCGCGATGGCAATCCCATACAACCCAGCAAAATAATGAGAAAGAAGGATAGCTGCGGCAATCCAGATTATTGTGGGGCAGGTTGAGCGCATGCCGGTAGCAACACCTGCAATGATTATTGTTGCAGGACCTGTTTTTGATTCTCTGGCTATATCTTGAGCGGGTTTCCTGTCTTTGGAGGTATAATATTCAGCGGTTACGCCGACTAAAACTCCTGCAATTAATCCGACAATGGTAGCAAGAAAGACATCACTGGCAGAGATTCCTGCAAAACCAGCTATAGTTATTTCACTGGGAATAAATTTGACACAGAGGAAATAGGTTACGACAAGCATTATAGCTGCTGCGCCAAAGGTTCCGGTATTGAGGGCTGCCTGAGGACTCCCACCTTCTTTCACCCGTACAAAGAATGTTCCCACTATGGAAACGAGAATCCCTACCCCTGCTATAATCAAAGGCAGTATTACAGCATTATAAGCGGATCCTGCAAATCCCATGGTTGTAGCTCCTAAAACCATAGCACCTACAATAGAACCTACGTAAGATTCAAAAAGGTCTGCTCCCATTCCGGCTACATCTCCTACGTTATCCCCCACTAAATCAGCAATAGTAGCAGGGTTACGAGGGTCGTCTTCAGGGATTCCTGCCTCAACTTTTCCGACTAAGTCAGCTCCTACATCGGCGGCTTTTGTATAAATGCCGCCCCCTACTCTGGCAAATAGTGCAATTGATGATGCTCCTAAAGAGAACCCGCTGATAACGGTAATTATGTTAGAAAAGTCGGAAGAGGCATCCCCCAGCAGTCCCATATTTCTATAAAGAGCAAGCAAAATGCCCAGGCCCAAAATGCCCAGACCGACCACACACATGCCCATGACAGATCCGCCGGAAAAGGCTACCTTTAAAGCATCGTTTAAACTGGTTCGAGCTGCATTGGTAGTCCTGACATTAGCAGCGGTAGCAACACGCATACCAAAAAAACCAGAAAGGCCTGAACAAAAAGCACCAAAGACAAAAGATAAGGCAATTAAAGGGCTGCGATAGGCATCAGGTGTACCTTTCATATTAGCTACAGCAAGGAGAATAGCCACGCAGATGACAAAGATAATGAGTACTTTGTATTCTCTGTATAAAAAAGCCATAGCACCTTCTCTCACAAAACCACAAATTTCTTTCATCCTATCTGTGCCGGTGTCTTGTTTGTTTACCCAGTTTGCTTTAACAAAAGCAAACAAAATGGCGATTATCCCAAAGAGTGGGACATAATAAGTTAGAGTTTCGTTTACCATCCTTTCCTCCTTTATAGTGATTTAGTGTTGTCAAACTGTACCGCAGAGAATCTCTCTGTGTATCCCCCTCACTATATAGTGAACATCTAACGGGGTAAATCTGTGGTTTTTTATTGTCTTTTACAATGGAACTTGTTCATGGCAGCTTCATGACCATGTGTAATAACCATTTCAAGACAATCCTGTGCTTTATTGATAACTTGTTTTAAGCTTTTTTGTTCCGTCTCATTGAAGGGGGAGAGTACAAATTCTGAGTGATCAATGTAGGGAGAAGGTTTACCTATCCCCACTCTGATTCGTATAAATGTATCATCTTTTAACAAGGTGATTATAGAATCTATGCCACGATGCCCCCCACTCCCGCCACTTGTTTTTATTTTTAAGCATCCAAACTCAATATCGCTATCATCATGAACAACGATAATATCCTGGGGGGCTATTTTGTAAAAATGGGTAATAGCGCTTACGGCTTCTCCACTTAAATTCATAAAGGTATGAGGCTTGGCCAGGATTGCCGTGCGTCTGGAGATTTTTCCCCTTCCCCACCTGCTTTTAAACTTCCTACCCTTGAGAACTATACCATTTTCTCTAGCTAAACTATTAATTACGAGAAAGCCGATATTATGTCTGCTTAAAGCAAATTCCTTGCCAGGGTTTCCTAAACCCACGATCAGTTTCACCAGCGCTCCTGATCAATCCTTTTTTTTCTTTTCTTCTTTATCCCCTTCTGCCGCTTTCTTTTCCTCATCTACTTTCTTCTCTTCACCTTCCTCGGCAGCAGCTTTCTCTTCTTCTGCCTCCTCAGGAACTTCTTCTTCTACTTCTTTCTCAATGGTTGGGGAAAGTACGGTAGCGATAGTAAGATCGACATCTTCCAGAACCTTAACACCTGAAGGTAGTTGCAAGTCTTTTAAGTGAACGGAATCTCCTATATTGAGGAGGCTTACATCAAATTCCAAACTATCTGGAATATGAGATGGTAAGCATCTGATTTCAAGTTCTCTCCGAACTTGCTGGAGAACTCCACCTATCTTGACTCCTTCGGCTTCACCGGTAAGCTTAATGAGAATTGATATAGTTACCTCTTCATCCATAGCTACTTCAAAGAAATCAACATGGAGATAATGCCTTTTAGCAGGGTCAATTTGAAGCTCTTTGATCATTACTGTTTTCTCTGTGGGTCCACCATTTCCTTCTATTGACAAGTCAAAGAGCTTGTGCTCACTTTTTTCGCCCTTAATCAAATGTTTTAGTTGTTTTAAATCAATGGTTAGTGGAATCGAAGCTTTTTTATGACCATAGACTACTGCTGGAAGCATTCCATTTTTTCGTAATCTTCCAGCTACCTCTTTTCCAGTTTCTTTGCGAACAGTTGCAGTTAGCTTTGATTTTTCTGGCATTTTACCTCCTTAAAGACAAGAAGATGTTGATGTGTTTTTAGACAAATAAAGAACTTACTGAGTCGTTGTTATGAATCCTTTTTATAGCTTCACCTAGCAAGCTTGCAACAGAGAGGATGCTTATCTTCTTGCAGGATTTAGCATCTTCCCGCAAGGGAATCGTATCTGTAACTACCATCTGCTGTAAACCTGATTTACTAATCTTTTCAATTGCTGTTCCTGAGAGGACTGGGTGAGTACAGCAGGCCACAATTTTAGCTGCTCCCTCATTGCGAAGTGCATTGGCTGCTTGAGTAAGAGTTCCAGCGGTGTCGACCAGATCATCAAGAAGAAGTGCTGTTTTGCCTTTTATTTCTCCAATGATGTTCATTACAGTGGATTCATTTGGTTTTGTCCTTCTCTTATCAATGATAGCTAAAGAAGCACCTAACCTTTTGGCAAATGCCCTTGCCCTTTCAACCCCTCCTGCATCAGGAGAAACAATTACAAGATTATCTGCAAATTTACTCTTTATGAATTCCACCATGACCGGAGCGGCATACAAGTGGTCAACTGGAATATTAAAAAATCCCTGTATTTGACCTGCATGGAGATCAATGGTAAGAATTCTATCAGCTCCAGCCGTGGTTATGAGATCAGCCACCAATTTAGCGGTGATGGGTACTCTGGGGGCAACCTTCCGATCCTGCCTGGCATAACCATAGTAAGGGATAACCGCTGTAATTCTTTCTGCTGAAGCCCTTTTTATAGCATCCATCATGATCAACAATTCCATCAAAGAAACATTGACTGGTGTACAGGTTGATTGCACTATAAAAACGTCCATTCCCCTCACATTTTCTTCAATTTCCAACTGAATTTCACCGTCACTGAACTTTTTAACGTTAGCTTTGCCAAGGGGAATATCCAGCGAGTTACAGATTTCTCGAGCTAATGGAATATTTGCATTTCCAGAAAATATCTTTAATTTATCTAACACAGGTAAAAGTCCTCACTGTCGTAATGTTTTTCGTATATGGTTAATTTTTACGTGCTTGCTTATATAAGATATTTAAGTATATGTCAACACCAAATTGTTTGTATTATAGGGTGTGAATACTGATATCTCCTTTTTCAGCAAAATCTGCGTTCAAATTAAGAAAATGGCTGGGGTGGGAGGATTCGAACCTCCGAGTGTAGGAACCAAAATCCTATGACTTGCCACTTGTCGACACCCCA
>WTBG01000302.1 GCA_013139225.1 Deltaproteobacteria bacterium | reverse complement strand
CTGTAAAGTGATCGCCAGCATCCTTGTGGACATCCGTGGCAATGCACCTGCTTTACAATATCGGTCTCAGGGAGAGGAGGAGCCGTTCCATAGAGATTAAAGTAACCCTCTCATGTTGTCATTTTTTTGATTTTCTGTCTGATCTCATTGATGGTATCTGGATGTGCTACGGGAATTGACCCTGTACCACTTACGGCCATGGCTTTTAGATTTTTTGAACCCATCAACGAACCGAATCCCATGGAGCCACTGCCTCCCGCATCTGTGGCAACGGTCGCGAAACGAACCGCGTTCTCTCCCCCTATCCCTGTCGTGAGTATCTTTACCTGCTTCCCCATGTCGCTTCGTATCGTTTCCATTGTTTTTCGGGTTGGCAAACCCCATAAATGACTGGCGTCTTTTATTTCAACTTTTTCGTTATTCATGCTGAGATACACTTTACCACTGGCTTTCCCTTGAATAATCAGCCCATCATATCCTGCCTTCTTCAATTCCGCACCGAAAAAACCACCAAGATTTGTGCTGGCAAAGTTTTCCGGATACAGCGAGGGGGATTTTCCGCACATAAGCCAGCGCGAAGCACTCGGAGCAGAAGTAGCGGCGAGCGGTCCCGTCATCACAATCAGTGGACCATCCGGATGAAACGCATCTCTTTGAGTTGATAACATATCCCAGTAAATTTTTTCTCCTATCCCTTTGCCGCCTATGAACCGATCCGCGTACTCAAGCGTGTTCCTTTCAGTCATTGTGCGATCTGTCAGGTCTACATGCAACAATTTTCCTGTCCATCCATAGAGTGTTTTCATGTTATTGCTCTTATCGAAAATTTGTTTTTTGCTTATTTTCTTTAGTGTTGGTAAATTTTAATGCTACGCGTCATTTGACATGACTTCTATACCACAAAAACCATTGGGGGTAAATATTTTAAATTGTTCGATACGTTTTCAAAATATTTACCGGTGAGTCTCCCGCTTCGACATGTCGAGACATCAGTCATTAGCAAACGATCGGGAATTTCTTAAATCATCCTGCCATTTCGCCAGATTTATCGCTCGCTTTTTGCCAATATCCAGTGTAGCATGCATTCAGGATATAAAAGCCCGAACCCATTCCTGCTACAAAGAGGTGCGCTGATGGATATGGAAACATACTACAATAAGCTTAGAGAGACTACCCTCGCTAAATTTAAAAGCCTCAACCAGAGCAGTCAAGTAGAAGATAGAAGCGTAAACTTTTCGGTGGGACGTGTTGATTCATCTGTAGTAAGAGGGGATATCCTGGAAAAAGCAGCTACCGCTCGCATAAGACTCAAAACAAAAAATCCGGAGACTGGTGAAGATACCCGCTTTGATGTCTTTCAGATCAAAATCTATCCCGCTAATCCGAAAATCCCCATCCTATTATTTAATATGGAGAATCGCAAAGCAAACGAAGACAGGTTTGGAGGGTTTCTGGATGTAGCTCCTGTAGCTACGAGCAAAGAAGACCTCCATTTCCTACAAGACGGAATAAAGAAGACTACTGAGCGACACAAAGAAGACTATGAGGGCTTAAGGAAGAAGATCGTGGATATTTACAAACGGGATCATTGGGATTGTGCAGTTAATGCCGGGATAGGGATACGACTGGAGTTAATGGAAGAGCAATTTGATTTCGTCAAGGAGGCAGGATTAACATGGGTTGAAATGTATTTCGAAATCGTGGAGAAGCGAGCGAACGAACCCTATCACAAAGAGGAAGAAGCTCTGATGAATACCGTCCGGTCACGCATATTGGAGTTCTATATGCTAGAAGATATGTCCTTTCGGGTCATCCAAAAACTGGGTGTACCTCTTGAGGCCATGGCACGGATTCACTTTGCCCCTGCCATAAAATACTGATATCGGCTGTGACAATTTTTCACGATTATCTATCATTCCCCTTTTCTTGCCTTTTCGATTTCTTCAACCAGACGTACTCCCATGCTGTATGTTTCATCCATTTTCTCTTTATATCTCTTTTCGTCAACATTGTGAATCAAACCCACGTAGAGCTGATCGACGATATCAATCTCTTCAATCATAAAGTGACCTGACATCACCTCAAAGCAGGGCTCGGCAATAGACGCATATTCATCCCCTGCACTTCCGGTGGCAATTAATGACGCCTTCTTTTTAAAATTCTGCTTTACCCGTGCATCAGGTACTCCACGACTCCCTTTAACTTTGTAAAACATGGGAAACCGTCTTTCAATAAATGCTTTCATTACCGCGGGGACCGTAAAATCGTAAACAGGAGATGCCATAATATAACCATCCGCTTCAAGATATTCAGTGAGGATGACGGCCATGTCGTCCTTCAAGGGACATTTCCCGATAGGAAGCTCATGATTCTTATAGACACATTTATAGCAGCCACGGCAATATTTGATATGATATTTCACAAGATTAAACTGTTTAACCTCAGCACCTCTGCTCGCCGCACCGTTCAGGGCACTCTCGGTAAATCGAGCACAGAGCCCCTTGGTACGGGGACTTCCCATAAATCCCAATATTCTCATAATTGTACACTCCTTTTTAGGAAACGAATCAGTCTACAAGTTTATCATAATACTGTCCAGCCATTATCCCATTTCTCATGCCAATATCTGCCAGTGGTTCGTCCACTCCTTCTCTCTTTAAAATCATTCTTGCCACCTTAAGTCCAGAAATGACTGTTGCGAAAACTCCTATTGCCGGCTGCGTCCAATGGCCACTCAATTTTACTACTTCTTGTAAATCTCATCGGCTACATCCTTTAGACTCAATTCCTCAAGCTTAGCTCTGGTTGGCCAACCCGTTTTTTTGTCAAATCCTGATTCTTGGTAATACTCATCCAGCATAGCATCAAGATTCTCAATCCGTTGCCCATCATATTTCCCTCCCTTGATCGGCTCTTTTAAGATACGCTTGGGAAGCGTGTCATCTTTGCGGTCAAACCCTTCTCTGGCATTAAAAGCCCTTTGCACAGATACGGTTCTCTCCCCTACTTTCAGGTATTCCTTAA
>WTBG01000164.1 GCA_013139225.1 Deltaproteobacteria bacterium | reverse complement strand
ATAGGGGAATCCCTGATTTTGGACTTCGAAATCCCTTATTTTTGCCTTCAAAAATTCTTTGTTTGGGGTTCAAAAAGTCTTACACTCTTAGGATATAATCAACATCTTGTGGTCTGAATCAACGGGGAGAAAGTTGACCATACTTGCAACAATCAAAAGTCCGCTTCAGAGCGCTTTTACTTTGAGATACATTTTGTAGTATCAACTATTTGGGATTAGTTGTTTGGGGTTCATAGCAGCATCATTTAAGATTTAAGGTTTGTATACCTTCTGCAATAATTTCTATAGCTCGATCTATTTCTACCGACGTTGTCATTTTCCCGGTAGAAAACCGGATCGTTCCTATCGCATACTTTTCCGGTACATTCATAGCAGTTAATACATGAGATATACTAGCGTGCTCAGAGTGACATGCAGCCCCAGCAGAAGCAGCAACTCCTTTGATTTTCAATAAAAGTTTATCTGCTTCTATATTCGGAAAGCCCACACTCAGCGTGTTTGGCAAGCATTTTTCTCTGTGGCCATTTAGTCTAATTTCTCCTAGTAATTCTTGCAGTCCAAGATATAAGCTGTCTCGCATTGATTCCATATGAGCCATATTCTTTTTAAGATCACGCTTTGCTATTTCACAAGCCTTTCCTAACCCAACAATTCCCAAAACATTCTCCGTTCCGGCGCGCTTATTCCGCTCATGACCTGCTCCATGAATTAGTTTCTCAAGGTTAGTTCCTTTCCGGATGAAAAGAGCACCAATACCTTTTGGTGCATAGAGCTTATGGCCTGCAACTGATAGGAGATCAATTCCCAATTCATTGACACGCGTAGGAATTTTCCCCACTGATTGAGCAGCATCTGTGTGTATAATGACCCCATTTTGTCTGGCCAATTCAGAAATGTTAGGGATTGGTTGAATAGTGCCAACTTCATTATTTGCATGCATCAAGGAAATCAAAATCGTTTGTGGGGTGATTGTTTCCTGAAATTTTACGATATCCACTAATCCGTATTCATCCACAGGCAGGTAAGTCACTCGAAATCCTTTAGTCTCAAGATATTTACAGACTTCAGTTACAGCTGGGTGTTCACTGGCTGAAGTAATGATGTGATTGCCTTTTATCCGATTGGCAAAAGCTACTCCCTTTATAGCATAGTTATTGGATTCAGATCCTCCACTGGTAAAGATAATTTCATCAGGTTGACAACCCAATAAATCTGCTACTTGACTACGAGCTATTTCAATAGCTTTTTTAGCTCGAATCCCATACCAGTGGCTACTAGATGGATTACCAAAAAATTCTTCAAGGTAAGGCTTAATAACCTCTGCAACTTCAAGATCAATGGGAGTTGTTGCGTTATAATCCAAGTAGATAGGTTTCATTTATTATCATCCCTGCAGGAAACTACCTAATCATATAATCTATAATGTTTCATAATAGGCTTAAATTCTGATTTCTTTTAATTTGATATTTAATTCCCAGCTACTTTTAAACTGAGTCTATACCACAGAATATCGATGGGGTAAAGAATAAGGTATGCTAGAATGGTCACTATCAGGAGATCTTAAGAAAAAGCTCTGATCACAATATTGAGGTGCTTATGATGAGCAAAAAACTTTAACTTTCCATTATCGGAGATGGTTTTCAGGCAGGCACTTATCGTATGTTTCGTTTGGTAGTATTAAAAATTTAGGCCTTCCAATTCTTGTTATCGATGGTAGTATGTTAAACTTTTGTATTCGAAGTTAGCACCACAATATAGAGTACTATAATGAAAAATATTAAAGTCCTCGTGCATTTCTACTGAAGGTTTCTAATGAAGATGAAAAATATCCTTCTTGCGGTGTCTCTACAGAAGCACCTCAGTCGGGGACATAGTGCGTTGTGAATGGCATGTACGATACCT
Source organism: Deltaproteobacteria bacterium (assembly GCA_013139225.1). Taxonomy (GTDB): domain Bacteria; phylum Desulfobacterota; class WTBG01; order WTBG01; family WTBG01; genus WTBG01. The sequence continues at coordinate 2,568 of WTBG01000164.1, read as the reverse complement.
TCCTTCCTAAGTCGATGAAATTTTAAAACCTTCCCAGATCACTTCTCCAGTATGTATTTGAGCATCAGTTACTCTGCATCGAATAACGTAGGTCCCTTCATCCCCACTTGCAGGATTCCAGGTCCAAATAGAGCTGTTTCCCCCCACTGACAACCATTCGGTTGTTCCTTCTTGCTTGATGGACCATTCGTAGGTGTACTCTGGTACACCACCGGTAACGTGTGCCTCAAAGGTCACACTCTCTCCTACCTCAATGTCTTCAATCTCTTCGTTGGTAATGTACACCATGGGGTTTACCGCTGCATTGAGCACATGCCTTGCCAGCAACTGTCCCACACGTGGATCGTCATCGGGGGGAACGTACAATTCCCAGCTGCCGGTGTACTGATCCTGCACTGGGTGATCAGGGTCTGGGGGTCCTAAAACAGGATCGTACCCCAGATGGCCATAATCACTATTGTCAAAACCAAGAATTGGATCCAGATCGCTCATTGCCTTATTGAGAGGTGTCTCCCGCGCTGGAGGATAAGGTCTTAAAGGATCACCACAACCTCCCATGACAAAGCAACACTCTGAGTCTGATGTTATATTTTCTGTCCCATTAGCAAATGCACTACCACCCTTATCATCGGCTATGGGCTCACCATCCTGAAAACTACCAGAAACCTCCTTTAAGGTAAGGGTACCAACACTAGCACCTCCAGTTAGCCATTTTATCACTGCCGTGGCGCCTGAGGTTTGACCGGTGAGCGTAGCACTCGAAGTGAATGCTGGTGTTCCATTGTCATAATCAAGTTCCCACTCACCACAGTCTGTATTTACCCAGATTCCCCAGTAGTCTGCAAAGGTGTGGCCCACACCCGGATATTTGTCATAATCCCATGTTCCCCACTTTAGCCAAGTTTTAACCCCAATCTCCTTTGCAATCTCATTATAGAGTTCTACGGAAAGGACAGAGTCAACCACAACCTGTGGAAAATCAATTATTATATGCTGAACACCTCTATTCTTTAAATACTCGAGGGCTTCCCAGTAGCGATAACCCCAGGGGTGTCCCGATATTGCCTGATTCGCTTCATGAAGGTAGACATGAGCTAGATTTTCACCACGCATTTCACGATTTACTTCCTCAAGGTCATTTTCAGAATTGTATTCTTTAATGCCACCAAATCCGCCCACAATATTGTCTGGATCCATATCAGGGTGCCGTTCAAGAAGCTGTGTTTTGATATTTTCATTTAGGATTGTCGTATCGTCCATCTTTGGATCAAAAAACCGCCTGTCCGGATCAAAGAGACCGTGGTTGAATAGGATAACACCGGTATCAGTATCTGGGACCGTTTCATTCATGCTTGCTTCGATACCCTCAACATGCAGAAGCGCCAGTTCAGGATCTTCTGCAACAGGGTTTGGACTTCCCTTCACTAGAACATGCGGGTCTGTGATAGGAGGCCCCAGAAAAGCAGTCCATCCCTCAGGCTCAGTAGGATAGGATCTCTCCATGAGGTCACTATAATCGTTAACCCAGAGTGGAGAGGGAATGGAAGTTCCATTGGCAGTATTCCAGTCATCAATGACACGCTTGGTCATCTGATATACGTCAAAGGATTTATAGAAACGAACGCCTCCAACTGCTGTATCAATCAGAATGATACGTGAAACACCTTCTTTGAGGAGTCTCTCCACCGGACCATCCACACTGAACCGCTCAGGATCACACTCTGCCCAGGGACCATCCGATTCTCCCTCGCCACAGTAAGTGACATTGTCTCCTCCAGGTATTTGGGGATTATAAATATAGCGTGGATAGGGGTAATGGTCTATGTGATCCCCAGGGATCCAGCCAACCCAGTCTACCTCAAATTGGAGGCCATAGGGGTTTTTGTCGAGCTCTGCTTTCATATCTGCAAGCTGCTCATTTGATATATCCTGAAAATAGTCTACTCCTCCAATCCTGGGGTATGAAAACTGGTATTTTCTTATAAACCTGGCAGCAAAATCAGTCGTCTCTGTATCCAAAACAGATGGCCACATGGCAGAATTCCAGATAACAAGTTTGTGCACTGAGTGATTCTGGTCATAGGAAAACATCATTACCGAAGCATTCCACATGTACTGTGATTCAAGGGTATCCATGCCACCGTGGAGAACATACAAAACCCCGATTTTTTTATTCACTTGAAGACATGAAGGTGGTATCAAAACCAGCACTGAGGCCAACAGAAATACTACACAACAGTTTTTTTTCACCCAATTCATAACATCCTCCTTTCCCCAAATAAAAAACCTCACCTCTTTTTAGACTGCATCTGGGAATGTGATTATAATACCATAAATATGTCTCAGTTATTCAAGAATACTTATTAGTCATCGTTTAACAAAGAGTGTTCGTTTTGTCAATAAGAACTTCAATATTTCTGCTAAAAAGCCACCACAAAAAAGGATTAGAGCACAATATCCTGTGGTGACTAAAATGAGCAAAAAAGTTTAGGTTACTTGCAAAAACGTGAGTAGTTAGGATCCGAGATATGATTCAACATTACCAAACCTAAGTCGTGCTTAATTTGC
>WTBG01000177.1 GCA_013139225.1 Deltaproteobacteria bacterium | reverse complement strand
CTTAAAAGATTAGTAATAACGGTTTCCATGCTCTGCCGGTCCGCATGAATGGGAAATAGTTGCGCATCTATTGCTACCTCAAATTTCAGCTCTTTTTTCTCTGCCTCCTGGGTCATTAAATCTATTGTTTCATCTATAATCTCTGGAAGGGCTATTCTTTCTTTTTGCTGAACAAGACGGCCAGATTCAATTCGGGAGAGATCAAGTAGGTTACTTATCATGCCTATAAGCCCATCGATTCTGTGCTGAACTCTGCTCACTATCTGTCCCTGTTCCTCATTTATTTCTCCTGTGAGACCATCAACAATGAGAGAGAGCTTCTGCCGAATAGCACTCAAGGGGGAACGCAGCTCATGTGAAACCATGTCCACAAATTCAGATTTCATTCGGTCAAGTTCTTTCAACCATGTCACATCATTAAAAACAGTAACCGAACCGAAAATCTCACCTTTATCGCTGCGGACCGGAGCGGAGTGGGCAACAAAGAAGCTCTTGGGAGGATCTCCCCATGCCAGCTCCAGGGAAATCCCCTGTTCTTGGGAACTTTCCATGCTAAGCACCTTTCCCAGCATCCGGGTGAGATCTTCACTCCCGGCCCACTCAGAAAGATGTTTCCCAAGGGGTGATTCTTCTTCTAACCCTAACATACGGGTCACTGCCGGGTTGTTGAGAACAATATACCCATTCTGATCAGTCACTAAAACTCCATCGGCCATGTGGTTAATAATGGTGAGGGTCTTACTTTTCTCATTGGCAATATCCTGAAGGCTTTTTGCTCTCTCTATACGGAGAAGTTCTGCCTCTCGCTCAAGATTTATTTTATCCATGGCTCTTCGTACAACAATACGCAACTGATCAGGGGTGAAGGGTTTGGGAATAAAATCGTAAGCACCATTTCTCATTGCCTCCACTGCATTTTCAATAGTAGCGTATCCGGTAATTACGATTACCAGAAGGTCGGGTTGGATCTCCCGGACATTTTTTAAAACCTCCATTCCGCTTATACCCGGCATCATGAGATCCAGCATTAGAATCTGGAATTCATTGTCTTTAATCAATTCCAGTCCACGCTCTCCGCTCTCAGCAATTGTTGTTTTCCAACCCTCTTTTTTAAGAATGCGCTCTGCACCTTCACGGATGATCTTTTCGTCATCAACTACCAGAAGATGCATTCCTTCAAGAATAGCCATAAGAATTCCTCGCCCGCTCCTTACAATCCTTCGAGCTCACAAAATTAGAGACGTTAAGCGTCACATGCCTCAAGTCTGACTGCGTGTTTAACCCTATCCTCCTCCTCAACACACAACCCGTAACACGCAACTCGCAACAATATATTTAAATCATCAATTCCTCAAGTCTACTACTGTAGCAGAGCTATTTTAGCGGCGGTTTTACTTCTCAAGCAACCTCTCAACCAGGCGAACAAGCTCGCTTGGCTCTACCGGTTTATCAACATAATCATCAGCCTCTGTTTCCATCCCCATACGATGGGTATAAGTTGTTTTAGAAATCTGTGAAACTACAGCCGTCAAGAGCAATATGGGAATATTGCTACAATCCGGGTCTGCTTTCAATTCTTTGCATACCTCATAACCATCCTTATCCGGCATCATCACATCCAGAATAATAGCATCCGGCTTCTCCTTTTTTGCCTTTTCTAAACCCTCTTTCCCCCCATATGCTTCAATTACTTCATGATTCTTCTTTTTCAGTATCGTGCCTACTGACTCCACTATATCTGGATCATCATCCACTATCAATATTCTTGCCATTTGGTACCCCCTTTCTTTAATTGTTTCAGTTTATCTTTTCATTCAAATTGAGGCCGGGGAAGAAGACCTGCCTCCTTAGCAATCCTCGGAACCATTTCCTCCCATTCGATGGCCATAACATGAACACCATGGACACCTTCTATTTCCTTTAGCTGCTGTATAGTTTCTACGGCTATCTTTATGCCTTCTTCCGACCTTTTTTCCTTGTCCACCCCTTTTATGCGGGCAATCAATTCATCAGGAACATCCATGCCTGGCACCATCTTTTTCATATAATTGGCCATACCCACAGATTTCATGGGGGTCACACCTCCTAAAATATGCACTTTTTCATGGAGCCCCCGATCTCGAACCTGCTCCATCCATTTACTAAAACGATCCAGGTTAAAAATACACTGCGTCTGAATAAACTGGACACCGGCAGCCACCTTTTTAGCTAATCGTACAACTCTGGATTCGAACGGGTCTGCAAAAGGATTGGCTGCTGCCCCTATAAAAAATCTGGGAACCCCCTTCAATTCTTCCCCACCTAAAAACTTGCCTTCGTCTCGCATCTGCTTCACCGTCTGTATCAAGTGAATGGAATCCATATCATAGACATTCTTGGCGGTGGACTGATCTCCAAACTTCTGATGGTCTCCTGAAAGGCAGAGGATATTATTAATCCCCAGGGCTGCTGCTCCTAAAATATCGCTCTGGATGGCGATTCTATTCCTGTCGCGGGTTACCATCTGCAAAACAGGATTAATACCCATCTGCTTGAGAAGAACACAGGAGGAAAAGCTTGACATTCTGACCACAGAGGTCTGGTTATCGGTAACGTTTATCGCATCGACCGCTTCCTTTATCAGCTCACCCTTTTTCTTGATTACCTCCGGGTCTGCTCCACGCGGAGGACCACACTCAGAAGTGACAGCAAATGCACCCTTCTCCAATATTTTTTCCAGACGACTATCAGATGTCATAGCTTCAAATCCTCTCTGACAATTTTTCGAGGTCCCCCGTCACGACTGGTAGTCCAATCGTTTATAGGGATGATGACCTCCATTTGATCTAATTTCCCTAACTCTTTTAGCCTGTCATAAATCATTTGCCAGCCACAGTCTGTCTCCGGATTCACCTCACACTTTCCATCTGATGAACCTCCGCAGGGACCGTTTAAAAGACTCTTTGCACAACGGGTAATCGGGCAAATACCACCTGTTAGGTGAAGCTTACAGTTTCCGCATGACTGGCACCGCTCTGTCCACACCCCCTGCTCCTGGGTAACTCCGATGAAATTGGTATTAATTCCCGGATAAATGGGGGTTTTTTTATAGGTTTCTGCCAGAAACTGAACACCTGCACCACAGGCGATGGAAAGAATGGCTTCATACTCGTCCACAAAGCTTCGAATCTCTTCCAGATATTCCGGGTCACATTGCCGCTCCAAGGACACTTCTTTGATTTCGATTTCTTTCCCTTCATTCTGTCGGGCCAGACGGAGGGCCGATGCCAGAATCCCCACCTCCTTCTCCCCGCCAGCTGAACACACGGTCACACATCCCCGGCAGCCTGCCAGAATAATCTTTGAGTAATTCTCGATCATAAAAAGAATATCTTTAATTGGTTTCCCCTCACCTATAACCATCTTAATACCTCCTAATC
>WTBG01000372.1 GCA_013139225.1 Deltaproteobacteria bacterium | reverse complement strand
CGTTTCAATTGCGCCTCACTTATAAGCGCAGACTTTACTAATTTCCTTCCAAGAAGATCATCTTCAATTTCCGATACAGGGCGTGCGCTGAGAATCATACCATTCCAGAAAGTTATCTCAGCAGTCTCTTTGCCTCTCTCAACAAGAAGAAATCCTGTTTTTTGCTGTTGACTTATCAACTGAAGGATATCAGCTACACCAAAATCTACTATCTTACCCACTAATGCCATAGAGAACTCTCTTTCAATTTTAACGAATATATAAGGAGTCAATAAGATCTCCATATCTCCTCCGGCAGAGAGAGATAGGAGAGTTTAGGTCATTTTGTCATTTGGTATTCGATTTTTTTCGGCCCGCCCTGGTGCAACTTGTAGAGTGCCGTTGCTGCTGTTGATATTCTGTAATAGAAGATTCAAAGCTTATTCCAATAAAGTTCGGTCTGGGCCAAGGATTTCGGATTTGGCCTGAACACGACTTTTCGTTCAGGCACTAACTATCACTTCTTAATCTGCAATTCTTTGCGTGTTACCTTAATCAATGACAAAAACTGATATAACCTACCAGTAATATTAGTAAAATTGGAAATCGAATAAAAGTAAAGAACAAATAGCAAACTACCAAAAATGAGAATATCTCCATATGAGCGAGTATGGCTCAACTGCCATGGGTTCACAACTATTCCACTAGAATAAACTAACCCAAGCAAAATAAAAAAGAAAAAGAAGAGCACAACCGACCCTCTAAATGGATGGCCTGACCAGAGATGTCCTGCTCCTGGTAATATCATAGATAGAATTTTCCCGATGATAACAGATCGTTTTTGATATTTTTCTATCTGTATCATTTTCCCTTCTTTTCCCTTAACACTGGTAGTGTGTTCACCCTTACCTTTAAAAATTCCTGCACACTGTTTGCAGAGATAATTCTCATAAATCAACCTTCTGCATCTTCTACATACTGCAACTCCACAATACTCACAACTAACTGCAAAGCCAAACTCGTTTCGATTGATAAAAACAAGGCATACAAACACTAAAAATATGAACAGAACACTATAACAATAACTAAAAGGAATCCCCTTAAACAACCTTTCCCAGATATACGAACTAAACAGCTTTTTTTCTTCAGCAGGTTTAAAGGTTTCTTCCCAGAACAAACTCAAGGGAATCGCAAGATCAATAACCGTTCGATTCGCATTTTCTGAATAGATCTTTGAGTAGTAGTCTACACGTTTTGCATCCAGTTCTTTTGCCCTATTAAAGCTCTCGTTACCTTCAGAGAACATATATTTTGAGAGGTAAGCACGACTAAGATTATAGTAGCCTTCTACACTTGCTTGATTTATTTCGAGACAACGTTTGCAGGTTTCGATAGCCATATCTATTTTTCCTGTCGCAAGCAACACATTGGCTAGGTTACACAAAGCTCTATAGTAATCAGAGTCAACTTCCAGTACTTTCTTGTAGCATTTCTCCGCTTTTGCATATTCGCCCTTTCTCTTCTGAATGAGTCCTAATGAAAAGACTGCATCAACATCACTTGGGTGATTTTCCGTCCATTTTACAAGTTTTTCTTCAGTCTCACCGTCCCAGTTACCTTCATTCACCTGGTATAATTGGTGAAATACTCCTGTAGATGATGTCACCAGAGAATTGGAGATAAGCTGAATTAAGAACGGTGACAAAAGGAGGAATAAAGCATAGATTATGATAATCTGTTGTTCTTTTCTGGAATGGTAAATAAAGAGTAACAAGAGCCAGAAAAAGAAGATTAAAAAGATGCTTATGTGAAAAAAGAAAGGGATAGAGAAAATAAATATCCCCCATAAAACAAGGAGAGTGAGTGGAAATGTTGAGGGGAAAACATGGCCCATGTCATGAATAAGCAATTTGAAATATTTACAAACAGACATGATTGAAAAAACAGCTATTACAAGGAGGAAAGCCACCAAAAAGAAGAGTAGAAAATTGGCGAATAGAAATACAGAAAAGTTGTAATTGGTAAAGGTGGCACTAAGCGATTTGAACCATCCTACAAACATGGAAAAGATAAAAAAACGGTTCTGTGCCCAATAAGCCTTCCCCAGATTAGTGTATGCTGGAGGGTAGTTAGGGGAGAGCATCTGAGCATATTCACTATACTCAACAGCTTTTTCAAACTTCCCCTGGCGTATCAATTTTTCGCTGCTTCTCAGTAAAAATGCTGAAAAGTTAGATAAGTTTTTAATCCCATGATCAAGTTTATACTGATAAATTTTATCAAGTTCTTCCCGATTAATAGAAAGTCGGTCTTTATTTGCTAAAAGTTCATCAAAACTGGTAGATGGAGAAGCAGCGCTTACCCTAATGCAAACAATTATAAAAATAATTAGAGAAGAATACCTCCTGATTAATCCAGAAATCTTTATCACGAGTCCTTTTCTCTTTTGTACAAGTAATATACAATACTTCCACCATGCTTGCCAATCGGAAGTTTCTATCCTCTCGGTTGTAGAAAGAAGCCCTCAAAATTAATTGCCATATTAATCTTAAATTCCTGGTCATTATTACCGATTTTCATGACTAAAGGAACTTTAATCGCTGTAGAAGAAACTTTTTTGGTCTGACCGCAGGATATAATTTCCAAACCCTGTTCACATAGTCCTGTACCTGCAGCATCATGAGTGCCGATTACTTCCTTTTCTAATGATGTCTCTGCAAGATGTGCTGTTTCATGCTTAATTTCTAATTCTTTTTCATCAGTATTGCCTTCTTCTCCTTCCTGCACAAGGCTAATCTTGCAAATCGGACATTGTTTGACATTCAACTTGAACTTCAATGAACACCTCGGGCAGGTTCTTTTGTCGTTCTCATCCTCCAAATCTTCAGATTCAGTAACTCCCTCCGACAAAGAATCATCCGCAGTTCCTATACTTTCTTCCTCTACATCTATTCCTGAGGTTTGAACCTCTAATTCTATTTTGGGTTCTCCTTTTAACGCTTCTTCCTGAAACTCTCCCTGATTCTCATTCACAAGAGTTTCAGAATCACTCAATTGCATATCTGCTTTTTCTTCTACAAGATCATTGACTGCCAGGGGTTCTTCTTGCTTTTCTGAAATAGGTTCTTCACTTTCAACCACTTCTTCTTTCACCTGATCAAATCCCTCTTCAGTTTTTAAGTTAACTTTAGTTACTTCTTCCGGCTGACTTTCAGGTTCCGCTGACTGCTCCTCCTGTTCCTTATACAAAGACTGTTGTATATCAGCAACTGAATCGTCGCTTTTTTGAGATTCAACTAATTTTAATTGAGGAAGATCATTTATGGCTCTCTTGATGGCCTGCTTATCTTTGTCCCCATCACTTTCTTCTTTTACAGCAGATTTTGCATATTTTGATTTATCTTGAATTTGTTTTAGAACCATCTTACAGCATACAGTCAAGGTTTCCATAACTCCCTTACCATTTATTGCACTTGCAACAAAAGAAGGTACTTCAAGAGTATTCAACTGACTTCCCATCTCTTCTAAAGAAAGAACGTTTTCTAAGTCTCTCTTGTTGTATTGGATAACAAAAGGGACCGATCCTAAATCTTTGTTGTAATATTTCAAATTTTCCTTAAGGTCATTCATACTTTCTAGATTCTCTTCCATCTTACTATCTTGCGAATCAGCAACGAAGATAATCCCATCAACACCGGTCAAGACTGCCCTTCTGGTAAGGGTGTAAAATACCTGGCCAGGAACAGTATAAATATGAAAACGGGTTTTAAATCCTTTAATACTGCCCAATTCAACTGGTAAGAAATCAAAGAAGAGTGTTCTGTCATCCTTGGTTGCAAGCGAAACCAATTCCCCTCGCTGTTTAGGATTCAAGCTCATGTGGACCGATTGAAGATTAGTTGTTTTCCCACAAACAGCGGGACCATAATAAACAATCTTCAGATCTATTTCTTTTTTTAAAGGATTGAATACAACCATAGCTTAACCCCACCCTAAAAAATTTATTTAATATTCCTCAACTTTTTAACTCAAGATAATTCTTTTCCCACTGCTCGAAAATTATCATTAATTTTATGGATTTGTTTAAAGATCTTCCTGGCCTTTCTCGTCTTCCCCTTCGTTTTATATGCTTCCGCCAGTTCATATTGTAATTCAATCTGCTTTGATTCTGTAAGATTCTCGCTTCCCAACCCTTTTTTCAAATATTTAATTGCATCATTGGTTAGGTTTTTCTCCCTGCTGCAGACGGCCAGTCTCAGATAACAATCAACACTCCTTTTAGGATTTTCTAATGCTTTTTCCAATTCATCAATCGCTTCATCAATACGACCAGTTTTTTGAAAAGCAGTACCCAGATTGAAGTGAAAGAGGGAATTATCATCACCAGCCATCTCTGGTTCAGACTGCTGTATTTCCTTGAAAATCTCTTCAAAACCAGGCATTCTTTCACTAATGTTTTCGCCTAAGTTTTCCAGATCATCGGATATAGTCTCTTCTGTAGGAAACTCATCCTGAAGTGCAGCCTCTAAATCAAAATAACCTTTGTCATTCTGCTGCAATTGTTTCTCGGATGACTTCTTAACACCGGTAGCAGGATCAAACAATTCCCAGTTCCTAGTAGTGGTTCTAGGCTTTGCAGCTTGTGGCTTAATCTTTCTCTTCAAATAGAAACTGGCAATTTTCTTTTTGACATAAACGCTATCCGGATCAAGGCTAACCATCTTCTCCAGTGTATCAATAGCCTCATCCATCATTCCCCGTTTGTAATAGTAACTGGCTAATTTTTCGTAAGCTGCTATGGCATCACCCAAAAACCCTTCCCTCAGATGAGTATCTACCAATGTTTGATACACACCAAGCTGATCAGGATCAATTTGCAAGATCTGCTTATAAATAGCCGCAGCTATCTGGGATAAATTATTAGCCTCATATGCCTCCGCTGCATAAATATATTCTTCGATAGCCTTTTGTGTTTTCTCCATCTTCATTAAAAGCTCTGCTATACGCAGATGAACTCTAATATCATCCGGATGCTCTTCGGCAAATCTGTAGTACTCACTCAGTTCGTTCGTTAACTTCTTTTGTGATGATGCACCAAAATTTAAACCAAACATTATCTATAATTCCTCACAATATTCCTGGGCAGGTAATTGCCATTTATGACTTATGCCTTTTCTTCTTTGCTATTCAGCTTTTTTCTCTCTTCTTCTAAAGCCTTTTTACCTGCTTCAATAGCTGCAAGTATCTCTTTTCTCTTATCCTCCGCGAGATATTTCCCCTCTTCCATCAGTTGATTCACCCTCAGCCTGATATCTTCTATCAAATGACTGATGGTTTCTTTTATCTCATCTTCTAACTTTTGTGCTTTTATAATAGTTCTCTCAGCCTTCTCCCTCATTTCTTGTCTTGTTCGCTCTCCAGACTGCGGAGCATAGAGGAGAGCTATGCCTGCACCAATCATACTACCTGCTACAAATGATACAAAAGACGTACCGAAAAAACTGCCATTATCTCTATAGGTCATAATATACCTCCTTAATTTTACATAAAACGCTTGATGGATACGACGGATAACTTACTGATCTTTGATGTCTCTACCATTATCAAAGAAGAATTTTACTCCTCTGGATAGACCCTTGAGAAAGGCTGCTATATCTAGCACTGGATCGGTAATGGCATCATTTAACAAGTTTATTGTTTTAATCCAATTTTCAACAATAGCATTTATGTTTTTATTAATATAATCAGCCGTATCGTCAACCCTTTCAAGCTGGCGCCTTGCAGTAAGAGTAATTTGCCTTATGTCTTCAGAAATATGCTCGACCGAAGATAAAATTGGATCAAGACCACCCTCGATTTTATCCATGAACTTCTCTGATTTTACCCTCACTCTTCTTACATCCTGTAAGGCAATAATTAACACTACGATAAATGAAACAATAGCAATGGTTATTATTATTATACATATATTAACAACCGTGCCCATAGATACCTCCCTCCATCCGATATTTAAATATCGGATAAAAATAAAAAATCTTTAATTTAAATACATAATTTTAATCCATACCTCCTTTTAAATGTGATTATAATTAAATTTTATGTTATTTTAATGATTTTATTCAGCTTAGCATCCTTACTGTTTATTCACTGAAGATTTACCCCGTTAGACATTTATTTAGGTATCAGGTAGATTTTGTTATAAGCTTGCCTTTGTTTGATAGACTACTTGCTTCTCAAGGTTTACTATCTTACGGGGTTATTGCTACGATCACAGTTGTATTAAAATTATTTTGCTGACTTCGCGTTGCAAACAACATTGCCAAAAAAGATTTTATGTTTTCATTAAATTATATTATGCTCAGCGTACTCTCTGATCTCTGTGGTGATTTGTTACATTTAATTGTTGCAGAAATACAACTATTTGTAAATAATAAAAAATATTCCTATAAAAGAATAGTTTTCTCCTCATAATCTATAAAAACCACTTTAAACAGAAAAACAACCTGGCTCAAGCCTCGCTTAACCAATTGGATTATTATCCCAAGTGGTTGATAAATAGATTATTAACTAAAGTCTAATATTATCAATATCATATAATTCCCGAGATCTTTATGACTCATTCGAAGATAGAATACACAGTTTTAAAATATGGCGATCATTCAATTAACCTTCCCATTACTTTTCCAGACAACTGTAATATTCTGAAACTCACATTTCCAAAAGCAATTGTTAAAACTGACGAATATATTAATAGGGTTATAGATTCTCCTATAGATTCAGAACCTTTTGGCAACATCTTTAAGAAGGACAACAAGATTGTTATTATTATTTCCGATATCACCCGCTATGCTTCAAGCGAAATCTATCTACCCATTATCATTGACCGCTTAAATAAAACGGGAATAGATGATAAAAATATTACCATTGTCTGTGCCCTTGGTATTCATAGGAGGCAAACAGCTGAAGAACATAAAAAATTGGTGGGTGCTAACATTTACAAACGCATTAAGATCATAGACCATGACGCATTTAATAAAAACAATATGACTTTGCTCGGCAAAACAGGAAGAGGAACCCCTATTGAAGTAAATCACCTAATAACTGAAGCCGATCAGGTTATTCTCACTGGTAGCATTCATTTTCACTACTTTGCTGGCTTTGGTGGAGGAAGAAAAAGTATCCTCCCTGGTGTTTCTTCCTTTAATAGCTGTGTTGCCAATCATCTTTTGGTACTAAACCCACAAGATCAAGGAGGCAGGCACCCCCTCGCACGAACAGGTATTTTAAGAGGCAACCCCGTCCACGAAGACATGGCAGAAGCTTGTAACCATTTACAATCTTTGTTTCTTTTTAACACCATCATATCTTCTAAAAGGGAACTTTTGAAAGCAGTAGCAGGAAATGTACACACAGCTTTCGATCAAGGATCCCGTTTTCTCAGTCAAAATTTCAGCATACCTGTTAGTAAGAAAGCAGACCTTGTAATTGTAAGTTGTGGGGGTTATCCATATGACATCAACTTTATTCAGGCTCATAAAACTATGGATATGGCAGTTAATGTCCTAAAAAAGGGTGGAGTAATGATTCTTCTGTCTGAATGTTCACAGGGGTTTGGCAACCCCCGTTTCTTAGAATGGTTTACCTATGATGATCCAGAACGTTTCGAAATAGCTCTAAGAAATAATTATGAGATCAACGGTCAAACAGCCTATGCCACTTTCTTGAAAGCCCGGCAATATCACATCATCCTGATATCAGCTTTGGATGGTGAGGAAGTGAAAAAGGCTTCTCTTTATCCAGCTACAACTATCGAAGAAGCACTTGAAAGTGCTTATAGAATATTGGGACCAGAACCCTTTACCTATATCATTCCAGATGGAAGCAGTGTTTTTACCTATTTGGCTTAATTCCCTCTTATTTTATCTTGATTATATTCACAAGATGTGAGAATATAATTTCATAATTCTTTGAGTTTTTATAGATTAACCTCCGCTTATTTATCTACAGTGAATAGGCACAAATACAAAATCAAACATCTTTTTAAAAGAATCAATGAAATTTTGTCCAAAATGCTCACTAAAAATCAAAGGTAATGTCACTCAATGTCCCATCTGCAAGGTAGAGCTATTGTCCTGTGCTGAAGATGATGAACGAATACCCAGGCCACCCAAGGAAGAAGATCAGAAACATGAAACTGCTGATACAGACCAGACACCTTCAACCGAAAGCGACACCCCTGATGTAGAGCCCAAGGTTAATTTTGAAGTGACAACTCCACAGGAAAAAACTGCAGATAAATCTGACTACACTAGGGATTACCCTGATTTAAACGACAGAATAGGGAAGCTTGAGGATGGTTTCAAAGAGATTGACAGCAAACTGAACATAAGCATAGGTCAAGGTGATGTTTTTAGTAATGCAGCAATGGATTTGGAATCCAGGATAACCAAAGCCGACCAAGCCTTAGATAAATTAAAACATGCGCTAGAAACTCCCAGTGAGTACATTCAACAAGTAGAAAAAGAGCTTTCCAAACTGACATTGCACATTAACCACATAGTTAAAGATTTAGAAAGTGTTAAAAACAATGTTTTAAACCTGGAAGCAAAGCTTGCGAAGCCAAGCTCATCATCTGAAGAAATGGTAACTCCTGGAGATTTACCAATTGAAAAAACAGAGAACCAAGGTGAGGGAACAAGCTTTCCTGAACATGTGGAAGAAGATTTTGGAAATGAATTCGAAATACACACTCCTCCCTCAAGAGAAGAAATCTTCACTCAACCTGAACCTGAAAGGAAAAAGTTCTCCCTAACTATCATACTCATTTTATTCACCATTGTCATATCTTCCTGGCTTGGTTTTTACTATTTCAAATCTCGAAGTCATAAATCCGATAAAGAACTCATTACTGAGAAAATTGAAATCTCACCAATCCTAAAGAAAGATATTGTTGATGCATCAAAAAGAAGCGCTGCCATAGAACAACCATCAAAAGTAGAAACTGAAGAAATGAAACCCAAAGAAGCCGGAGAAAATTTATCTCAAGAGAAATCTGCACGCACAAAAATAAAGGAAACGAATGGGAAGCCCACCCCTTTGAAAGAATCGAAAACAAGACAAACAACTTTAAAAAAAGCCAGTGGGTATACAGTCAATGTTGGTTCCTTTAAAGATAAAAACAGGGCTCTTGCTTTAACAAAAAAACTCAGGGGTGAAGGGTACTCAGCGTTAATGTCAACGTCAAAGGACAAAAAGATGTACCGTGTGAGCGTCGGAGCATTTTCATCCTATAAAGAGGCTTTATCCTATTCCACCACTCTGGAAAAAAAGGAAAAATTACCCACCTTCATTGCAAAAATCAACATGCCTTAAGTAAATCCAATTACCAATTCCAATCCATCATTCATTCTCCTATCAGATTTGGTGTTTGAAGTCTTTAACCCAGAGATACAAGATATTGTGGTCTAGAAAAATATTATACATTTTATTGTATTTTTATCTTTACAACAGTTTCCTGTTTTGCTAATATGGCACGAGAATATCAATTGCCAAATTGCAACTGTCAAAAACCCTTTTGTTAAGAGAAATAAGATAATGAACATAAAATCGATTGAAATAACAGGTTTTAAATCCTTTGTAGAGAAGGTTTGCCTCAATTTCATTCCAGGTATTACTGCACTTGTGGGTCCTAACGGTTGCGGTAAGAGTAACATAGTCGATGCCTTTCGCTGGGTTATGGGCGAACAAAGCGCTAAACAGCTTCGTGGAAAAACAATGGAAGATATCATCTTCAACGGAAGCGAAACCTTAAAACCACTGGGCTCAGCTGAAGTCTCGATAACTTTTTCCAATGAGAACGGAAAAGCACCTTTTCAATATAGCCAATACAGCGAAATCATGGTAACCAGACGCCTTTTTCGCTCAGGGGAAAGTGATTTCTTTATTAATAAAACACCTTGCCGTCTCAAAGACATAACTGAGTTATTTTTGGATACAGGTGTTGGGCCCAAAGCCTATTCAATCATCGAACAAGGCAAGGTAGAACAGGTTATCAACTCTAAACCTCAGGAGAGAAGACTGCTTATTGATGAAGCTGCTGGCATAAGCAAATACAAAAGCAGGAAGAGAGAGGCCCTTTCTAAGATTGAATCTACTAAGGACAATCTGCTTCGAGTTGATGACATTATTGTGGAGGTAAAGCGCCAACTTAACTCCATCAAACGTCAAGCAAGCAAATTAAAACGCTACCAGGATTTAAAGGAAGATATAAAAAAGATTGAGCTCAACTCCTCTTTGCTAAAATATGCCTCCCTCAAGGATAAGCACCTTAATTTAAAAGAACAACTTGATCACTGTAAAAAAGATGAGATTAAAACCTCCACTCAGATTAGCAGTATAGAAGCCGCTTTTGAAGCAGAAAAGATTGATCTCAATGAGGAAGAAAAAATCTACCATTTGATTCAAGAAGAGATATTCAAAACATCCTCTTTATACCAGAAGGAAGAAAGTCGTCTAGAATATCTCAATCGAGAACTTTTTTCCGTTAAAGACCAGCACCATCAACGACAGGAGCAAACGAAGAACATCAATGCACGTATGGAAGCCTACCAAAACGAAATAAAAATCCTTGAAGAAAAAAATCTGGCATACAATCAGAAAATAAGAGATTGCACATCTTACCTTGTTCAGAATGAGGAACAATTGTTCAAATTCAAAGAAAC
>WTBG01000256.1 GCA_013139225.1 Deltaproteobacteria bacterium | reverse complement strand
ATAGTACTCGTCCATTTGTCAGTTAATAGAATTTCCTATCGATCATTGGCGATTATGGTGGCCATTGCAGGTCCTCCACCCGCACATAATGATGCACATCCATATCGCACATCCAGTTTTTTCATTTCGTACAAGAGGGTAACTATGATTCTCAAACCAGAGCATCCTACCGGATGTCCCAGCGAGATACCCGAACCGTTTCGATTTACCTTTTCCATATCAAAAGAAACATTATGATTTTCTTCAAGCATTCTTTGAACGCCTATGAACTGTGCGGCAAAGGCCTCGTTAATCTCCCAGTAGTCAATATCATCAAAAGAGAGGTCTGCACACTTGAGTGCCCGGGGAATTGCTACTGCGGGCCCTAACCCCATGATAGCGGGGTCAATACCTGCGCTCACGCTGGTCACCACCCGTGCGAGAGGGTTAATACCCAATGTTTTAGCTTTTTGTGATGACATTAAAACCACAGCAGCAGCGCCGTCGTTAACACCCGAAGCATTTCCTGCCGTTACCGTTCCATTGTCTTTAAAGACAGGTTTGAGTTTCGATAACACCGCTTCTGTCGTCCCTTCCCGGGGGTGTTCATCTGTATCGAAAGCGGTGATCTGTTTTTTTTGTTTGACTTCAACAGGAACAATCTCATCCTTGAACTTTCCCTCCTTTATTGCCGCGGCAGCCCGTTCTTGACTCAGTGCTGCCAGACGATCCTGTTCTTCTCTTGAGATGTTGTATTTGGCAGCAACATTTTCAGCCGTCATTCCCATGTGGTAGTTTTCAACAGAGCAGATAAGTGCATCGAGTAGCATGGCATCTTCAAG
Organism: Deltaproteobacteria bacterium; assembly: GCA_013139225.1. Taxonomy (GTDB): domain Bacteria; phylum Desulfobacterota; class WTBG01; order WTBG01; family WTBG01; genus WTBG01. The sequence continues at coordinate 4,077 of WTBG01000256.1, read as the reverse complement.
TGTGCCAGGTCCCATTCGATAACCGGATCTTCCCTTAGGGATGAGGTATGGAGCCATGGTCATGTTTTCAACGCCCATGATAAGGCATACCTCAGCTCTTTCAAGCATGATATCGTGAAAACCAATTTCAAGGGCACGCATGGAAGAGGTGCAGAGCTGGTTTACCGTACATGCAGGAGCGCTCCAGGGAATACCAATCGCTCCCTGGATTTGGCGTGCAATGTTCCCCCCCAAACCGGCCTGAATAACGTTACCGCATATTATTTCATCGATATCATTTGGTGTTATGCGTGCTCTTGTGATTGCCGCTTTTCCTACAATAGCTCCGAGTTCTTTAACGTGTGTGTCCTTGAGCGCCCCCAAAAATTTACCTATTGCGGTTCGACAGGCACTTGCGATAACAACTTCTTGCTTCATACAACCTCCACTAATGAATAACTGCTAAAGCTCCTTCTCAACTAACTCAACAAGACTGAATAGTTTTAACCCGCTTGCATCAGCTATAATCGCATCCGATACAAAGATCAGGATTCAATTTTACAGCCATGGATATTCTTTCAATAGTGTTTTAAAACACATCGCTTAACGTTAGTTTCTTGCTTTCTATTTTTTCATAAAGATCAGGGCGTTCCTGCGCAATCTGGTCACGGTGTTTGAGGATAGCATCCCACATAAGTTTGGGTGATTTGTATTGATTGTAAGTCCCCTCCAGCACTTCATCCTCTATGAGCGCAAAAAGATAGTCGAGCTCATCATCGGAATAGGTAGGAACAAGGGCAAATCCCTGGGCTACTCTTAAATAATCGTCACTATTAAATTCAAAAGAGGTTTGCCACCAATCGGTATAATTCTCAAAACCATTTTCTCCTGCAAGTTCTCGGCAAACAGCATTGCCGGCTCTATATCCACACATGAGACCACCCTGAATCTCAACTTCAACATAACCTGCCGCATCACCGATAACCAGGACGTTATCCTGATAGGGAACCTTTATGGATGTATATGCTTTTACTGAGCACCCCAATTTTTTGACCACTTTTGCTTTCTCAAACATCGGTGAGAGAGCACCCTTGGTCGTGACGTTCTGGAAAACCTGTTCTGGCCGTCGTTTTTGATTGCCCATAATGATAAGGCAAGCTACATTTTCATCCTCTAAAGATGGCCCCATTATTACCGGTACGCTTGATTGGTACCGGAGACCGAAATAGCTCGTTATAGCGGTTCGTTCAAAGTCCTTTACCCCTTCCATAAAGTAAAGGATGCAAAGAGCCGTTGTAAAAAAAGTCCTCTCCTTATTCATGCCAAGTGATTCAACAATTCTGGAATTAACACCATCGGCAGCAATAAGCTTTTTTGCCATAATGGTGGTTTTTGTTCCTCCGCTAGTCAGACTGAGTTCTACCCCTTCCTTCGTTCCCGTGGCATTGTAGGCAACGGTACGATTTCTAAACTCTACTCCCAGTTTCTCACACTTTTCTAAGATGCATTGTAAGAGTAACCCCTTATCGTATTTGATGACAATCGGTCTCTTATCTTCATAAGAGAAATGAATCTTGTGGCCACTGGGTGATATGTAATACTTATCAGTTACATTAAATGTGGGACCGGGATAGTCTATTTCAAACCCATTGCTGGGGAAGTGTATTTTACCTTCTCTCAACTGCACGGATTCACCTTCAAAATTTTCATCCATAATGAGTTGTTGGCAGCAGGCACGGGTTACTTTAGAAACATCAATTTTTTTCTCAATGAGTGCTACTTTCAAGCCCTTCTCGGCGGCTGTCTTTGCAGCCATAAGCCCTGCTGGGCCTGCTCCAACAATCGCAACATCATAAACCATACTAAATCCCTTGTGTGAAAAGTCCTCAACAGTTTTTATTTAGCCATTTCCCTTGTCCAACGCTGCCACGGTCTGTAGCCTTCTTTTCTGAACTGCATATTGGTTATCGTTGCCTCATCAACAACAATCCTGGTGATGAGCATCATTTGTTTTGACATGGTGCGGGCCTGATCCAGTGTAATCTTTCGTTGTTTTGCGCTCTTCTCATAGGGTATACAATCTATCATGATCTTTTCAAATTCGGGGTCTGTTCCCTCTATAAGTTCTGCGCGACCGGTAAACTGAATACAAAGAATAAGACCCCAGTCGGTAAACTCCTTGTGCCAGTCCAGACTCACACGAGGATTTTGCTTTATGTGCAAAAGCTTGGCCGTTCCCTTTTCGTGGATCCCGTGCAGAGTCATGGTGTCCGGATTAAGCGTGAATTCAGAGGTTGTGGTAGTTGGTGTATTGTTAATACAGGTTCCCAGGACACAGGTACCCGACTTCTTTTTACCACCCATTGCCTTTACAATCTCTTCCTTTACTTTTTCATTTTTCATGGCACCTTCATTTTTTGCAAATCCAAGATACTCTCCTGTAAGCCATACCTGCGTTGCCGTGGTCTTTGCATCAAGTTTGATCTCATGACAGTCAGCGCAGGTAACACCCTCTTCGATGGCAGGATGATCATCACTCAAAGATGCCTCTACCTCGATAGCTTTTGCTTCTTTTGCAGCTTGCACTTTCACCTCTTTAGCACTTAGTGTGGTCATCCCATAGGAACTCCATGTAAATGTAATGCTGAACAGTAGGAAGCTTGTACTTTTTAACACATTCATAGATTACCCCCTCTCAGTTTTTAAAAATGTTACTATTACAATTTTTAATACCTGTTGTCTGCATATCTTGTGTCACTATTTTTTACTAGTTGTTAAGGGCAGTAAGTATGTTGTTAATATGAAACTTGTGCTGCTTGTTGAGATCGAAATCAACATTTACAGAAAAATAGGTGAAAAAGACCCCCATAAATAAAAAATAAATAGTTCTGGCAACTCTATCAGAACCAAGGTCTTTAAACTTGCCAGATTTAACCCCTTCTTCAAGGAGCTGTTTGAATGTATCAATAGAATCCTTATAAAAAATGGTCATAACTTTTCTGATTTCAGGCTCTCTGACACCCATTGAGAGAAACTCCAGACAAAACCTGAAAAAATCTTCATTCTCTTTGAGAAACTGGCTCGACTTATCGATAAACATCCGGAGACGTATATCTGGGCTCTTTTCTTCTTTTATATAGTCCTTCAGCTGGTCAAAATATTTATTGACCCTGTAGTGAAAGAGCTCGAGAAAGAGTTCTTTTTTGGACTTAAAATAATAGTAAATGCTGCCTTTGCTTACCTTTGCCTTGGAAGCAATAGCGTCAATTGTGGTTTCATAATATCCTTTTTTATTAAAGCAGCAGACCGCAGCTCTAAAAATTTTTTCTTTCCTTTTTTCTTTCCGTGCATCATTCATAAATTACCTCTATAAAAAAACTGACTGGTCAGTTTTTTATAGGATAATCACTTAGATGTCAAGAAAAATTTCTTACATAACTTTTTTGTATTATCGCCTTCATTCAAAAGTATCCCAAAAGTGACACAGAAAAAAACAAGTGGTCAAGAGATAATTACCTAACCACTTGTTTTGAAAATTATTTTCTGGTCGGAACGGCAGGATTTCTCTCCTTCATCACACCTTCTAGTTGTAGGGTTCCTTTTAAAACATGGACCACCATCACCAACTACCTAACTACTGTAATCTCTGTTCTTCATTTGCAAATACTTAACCGTACAATGCTGATTAAAAAGATAAAATGTGATTGCAGGATAGATTTTGTTATTAAAAAGGGGCAGTTGTTGTGAGTTCATCACATGCTGCCCCTTTCCAATGTATAAAGAGTGGGATTATTTTTTAGTTATCAGAGTCTCAACTTTTTTCAAAGCCATGGCCACAAAGGGCTTAGGAGTAATCTCTTTAACTACTTCTATTACTATATCCTCAGTAACTGTCCCACCTTCGCCAGCTTTTTTTTCTATTCCTTCCATCATCTTTTTCCTCGTCATTGCCCTGAAAGGTTTCGGCGATCCTTCTATTAACTCTTCACACATTTCCTTGCTGTTGTCCTGCCAGTTGAATTCAGCCATACTTTACCTCCTTTCAATTTCTTTAACTTGAATTGAATAGTATTGGGTTAAAAAGTTTATTAATTTCTT
>WTBG01000374.1 GCA_013139225.1 Deltaproteobacteria bacterium | reverse complement strand
GCTTTCTCCATGTCCTTTAAAATGGGGCTGAAGAGTTTCATTCCATGGGCGAATTCAGGGGTATCGTCGGTGAAAACGTCAGCAATACCCCACATATTAACACCCCTGGTCATGATAGCCCTTGAACCGGTTCCAATCCCGATAGCAACTTTATTATTCTCCTTAAGGTTTTTAAATTTATCTCCACCCTCGCTGAAGATGTAAATGGTAAGTCCTTCATTGATATAATCAACTACTGAGATTCGTGGCACGCTATCCTTCCCGCAGGTGGCCAGGGAACAGGGCTGTTTTTTACTGAGATAGTCGACGATCTCCTTCTCCAAGTCATCTCTTAAAAGATGTTTCCTCTCTATCTTCATATTCTTGAGAGCATGATTAATCATCTGCTCTCTTTTTTCATCGTTTGATTCATGAGATTCCATTCCCAATTTCCCTTATCATATGAATGTGATTTGTTTCCCTTGCTAAAAGTTGTCCCGATTCATTGTAAGCATTTTGTCTAACTTTTTGTGTTGAAAACAATTGAAATCGTCACAGGGGATACTGTTTCTTTATATTATAATGAAAACTGGTTTTATTGTCAAACAACAAAACATCCCAGGTTTTTTCTATTATCTAATCACAGGCATTATTAGCTTTTTTCTTAGTCTGAGTTGTGTTATAAAGAGTTCTGATAAATAGTAAGATCAACGTATTTTTTTAATAAGGGAGACTCGAAATGGAACGCGTGGAGACGAACGATGGATCAGAAAAAGAGTATGATGAAAAACTTGAAGAAGATTTTGTAGAAAATCTTAAAATTGAAAAGAAAAAATTAACCCGGGACGAATTAAAGAAAAAGATTGTAGAGTTTCTGGCGGGTAATAAAATCTGCACGCTCGCAACATGCTTGAACAATATTCCGCGGTCTACCCCTTTACGCTATCGCAGCAAAGACCTTACCATCTACATTCTTACCGAGGGGGGGATGAAAGTGAAAAACATCAGGGAAAACCCCGCTGTGTCGGTCAGTCTTTACGGAGACTATTCGGGTTTTCAATCGGTCAAGGGGTTGCAGATTTGGGGTAAGGCTGAGATTATCGATCCTGAAGAAGGGGATAAATATCGTAAAGCAAGGAAGCTTATCAATGTGGAGGAAAGAGAAGATCTAAAGAAACTGGGAATAAAAGATGTAAGACCTGACATGAAGATTATAAAAATTGAGACTGAGAGAGCACGGTTTTTAAGTTTTCCTGAAGGAATACTTAACCAGATTTTGACTGTTAGCGATAAATAATGTTCGTTATGACTTGTGTCATACCGAATTTCGCAAGTTTATGAAAATGTCATCGCTATTGCCCGTAATGATATCGACAACCCTGTAAATGGGTATACTGGCACACTGCTAAAATTTGTTTTTGAATAAGGAAATGAATATGAAAACCATCACACTGGGAAAAACAGGAATTAAAGTAAAACAACTGGGTTTTGGTGCCATGTACCTCCCGCGCATTTCAAAGGAAGAGTCTGATAGAACGATAAAAAGAGCTCTCGAATTGGGCGTCAATTATTTTGACACTGCTGCTGCTTATCAGGACAGTGAAGAAAAACTGGGAAGGATTCTTTCTAAAAGGAAGAAGAGTGATTATACAATTACTTCCCGATCCCACTCCTGGAAGATGGGACTGGATGCTTTCAAGAACGATTTTGATAAAAGTTTCAATAATCTGAAGATTGAGTTATTTGATTTTTATGGCATTCATGGAGTCAATAAGCTTAATGAACTTGACGTGGTGATGAAAGAACCGCTTGACTTCCTGAAAGGGAAAAGAGCTGAGGGGAAAATCAAGCACATCGCTATCACCGGTCACAACCCGGTTACCATGACTGAGGCAGTTAAGACAGGCGAGTTTGCAATGATCATGTTTCCCTTTAATGTTATTGAGCAAGAACCTCTGGAGACATTAATTGAAACCGCAAACCAGATGGGAGTGGGTACATCCGTTATGAAACCTCTAGCGGGAGGAGTAATTGAGAGCAAGGATCTTGCCTTGAGGTTCTTCCTGAGCCATCCTATTGGGGTAGTAACTCCGGGCATTTCATCTGTTCGAGAAATTGAAGCTAATGTTAATGTGTTTGAGGAAGGCAAACCCCTCTCTCCTGCAGAGCTTAAAAGCTTAGAGGAAGAAGTTTCCGACCTGGGTAAGGAGTTCTGCCGTCGCTGTTCCTACTGCATGCCATGCGAGCAGGGCATAATGATCCCCTTTGTTCATATGATTCATTTAAAATGTTACGGAAAAGAGATGAATGACGATGTGGCCTATACACTGGAGTTGGCCAAACGCATGTTGCCTGCCCTTGAAAAGTGCGATGAATGTGGTCAATGTGTGGAACGTTGTCCCTATGATCTTCCTACTCCCAAGAGGGTCAACGAATTAAAAGAGCTTCTAATAACACTTAAGGAGAATAAATGAAATGGAATTAATGGATTTTGTTGAAGAGATGAAGGAGAAGGCGACCAAGAGACTAAAGGACGTTTCTGAAGGCGGAAAGTGTGTTAAAAAAACTCACAACTTTCAGATAGGTCAGGCTGAGATTATAACCATAAAAGGTGGAGCGATTGAAAAAGCGGCGATTACCCATCTGATACTCAAGGGTATTAAGATGCCCGATACAGGTGAGGAAACTGATGCCATAGTTTACCAGATGGAGGTCTTTCCCGAAAACCCTTATTGCCCTATGGGACACTTCAATACTGAATGGAATACGACTGTTCCGGTTCATTGTCATATGAATTTGGATCTTTTCCCAGCTGTAAGAATTGAGGAAGACCTAAATGCCATAAGGTATGAAATGGATGGGGTTGCTGACAAATTCGGAAGAGATAAAGACAAGATGCGGGAAGGGCTTGACCAGCATTACAACATGGAACACTGGTCTTCCCCTCTTGCAACAAAAGTGGGCTGCAAACTGCTTCAGTTAAAAGAAGAGGATTTTAAGCTTTTTGTTACAGCATATCATACCTTTTTTGATGCCTACATTGAAATTTTAGGCAAAAGAAAGGATGCTCGTTTTACTGAAGAGGAAAATGAACTTAAGCTTAAGAGAAATGGCAAGTGGCTTGAATACATTGCCTTAAAAGATCGGGCTGTAAAAATGGCTCAAGCCGCTGGTATTCCATCTGAGGTGTTGATTGGTCTCAGTTTTCCCCCATCTGCAATTTTTTAAAATATCATAACAGGATTATCCAATAGGATTAAGATATGTTAAGGAGGAAGAATAATGATTATTGATATACATAACCATATTGTAGGAAAAAACAGTCCCTATTACATCCCTCAAGAGGAATACCTCAAAATGATGGATGATTTGGGAGTTGAAAAGACGGTTATTCTGGGGAAAGATTACGGGAAACTGGGTGACCAGCTACAATCAAATCTCCCGGATGAAGAGGTTGCGGATTTTGTAGGGACCCATCCCGATCGTTTCATTGGCTTTACTGCGGCTCATCCTGACAGGACAGAGAAGGAAACTCTGGAGATGATTGAACGGGCAGTTAATGATCTGGGATTAAAGGGCATTAAGATCAATCCTCATGCTGGATTTTATCCAA
>WTBG01000360.1 GCA_013139225.1 Deltaproteobacteria bacterium | reverse complement strand
TTTTTTTATTCCCTGTTGTATAGGACTAACTTAACTTAGCCCACTTAATTTCCTCTAATTCCTCAGATAATTTGATGCCACCAATAAAATAGTTTTCCTTTTGCTTAATCCACCCTAACACTCCTTTGACCATAATGGGGTCTGATTCTCCGGAGACGATTATTGCCAGGTGGATGGTTGAGCCTATGTTAATTTCCCCAGACGTATGAAATTTTATTCCCATCCCTTTGCGGCTGATATTTATGATGGTGGCTTCTTCCCATTCTCGCTCACCTTCCTTTAGAAACCGAGCTTCCAGCTGTGTGAGATAACGACTTAATTTTCTTTTCTCCTCCATTTTTATTCCCCTTGTGTGAACTGTATTTGATTCTATGAACCCCCTTTCTTCTTTCCTGAATTTCTTTCATACTTATTCAGAATAAGGTCTAATCCCTCCCTTAAATACACTGCTTGAGGAACTCTTGTTGTTGCTGATAACCTGCTAAGTCTTTCTGATAGTTTTTTATCTAAGTAAAAAGTTCGCAGCACTCTTTTTTTCGACAGATCTTTTTCTTTCCTCACAATAATACCTTTCAAGATGTTTGTTTATGTCTACCCCGTAAACATTATGAGCAATTTATCATCGAGAAGCTTTGCCAGAAATATTTTTTATTGGTAGATAGTGAACCGGTGATTTTTCAGGGTTTGCAGATAACGTCTGCCCCAGCTTTTTATACTTTTCAATGTCTCTGTTAAGCCTTTTTGCGAGCATAATAAAAGAGTCATAGATTTTTTGTGAGTCAGTCACCTTTTCAATTTTACCTTCAACAATAGCGGCAGACCACATCTGTTGTGATAAGTCTGCGCTACAAACTTTGTAGGCGATATTTGGGTTATTATTGATGCATTTACCGGCTGTTCCCTCAGGGTTAATGATGAAATGAAGTGCATTTTCATGGATGAAGTGTGAAACTTCTATCCCGTAAGGCTTATCTCCGTCAACCAGAAGAAGAGTTCCCCAGTCGCATTTATCAAGAAGTTCATTTATTTCATCAGGGCTAAGATCTCGCATAGTGATTTTAATCCTTTTTAAATTTAAAAGGTTGTCTTTAAGGTTGTTCAAATACTTTTACCACACAATAATCTATGGGTAAAGCACATAACTGCTAAAAAAGTGTTTTTTAAGATTTCAATTCCTGATAAAGAGGTATGAATTTTACAGACAGGGGTTGGGGTTGGTCTTGGAAATGAAGGAAGTATAATAGAAAGAAATCTCAACACTTCTGTATGTATTTTCCCCTAGAGTGTTGAGATTTTGAGCTTAGCTTATTCGTTTTAAACTGTAAAATATCTGATAAGTTGTATCCGTTTAGCGTTCGATAAATATCTTCAGGTTTTCACTCCTACTGAAATGACGAAGCTTCTTTAATGCCTTTTCTTCAATCTGTCTGATCCTTTCCCTGGTTACGTTTAAATCCTGCCCAACTTCATCAAGGGTATGGTCTGCCCTTTCTCCTATGCCAAACCTCTTCCTTAAAACCTTTTCTTCCCTTTGGGTTAAAGTAGCTAGCGCCTTCTTTGTTTGCTCATGCAGGCTGTTGCTGATTGCAGCCTTCCTTGGCGGAGTTATCTTCTTGTCCTCTATAAAGTCGCCTAAGTGACTGCCCTCCTCCTCTCCAATGGGTAGTTCTAATGATATGGGTTCCTTGGCGATTCTCAGAATCTTTCTCACCGCATCCAAAGGGAGTTCAATCTTTTTAGCAATCTCCCCGGCAGTTGGTTCTCTTCCTAATTCTTGAACCATGTGACGTGAGGTTCGAATCAGCTTGTTGATAGTTTCAATCATGTGAACGGGAATTCTGATGGTTCTCGCCTGATCAGCAATAGCTCTCGTAATAGCTTGCCTGACCCACCAGGTGGCGTAAGTGCTGAATTTATAACCCCGCTGATACTCAAATTTATCAACAGCCTTCATAAGACCGATATTTCCTTCCTGAATCAGATCCGGCAACTGCAATCCCCGGTTGGTGTACTTTTTTGCCAGGCTTACTACCAGTCTCAAATTGGCCTTTATTAGCTCTTCTTTGGCAAGCTTGCTTTTGATCTCTCCTTCTTCAATGGATCTGATAGCTATCTTTAGTGATTGAACATCGAACACTGTCTTTTTTGTCTGGAGAAATAGCCTTTTGAGTTCCTCCAGAGGAATAAATGTTCTTTCTATACATCGTGTAATTTTCCCCTCAGCTTTCTGCAACATCGAGAAAGAAAGCTTCACCTTTTGTGCAACTTTTTCAATCACGCATTTATTAAGATTGATCTCCTGTATTATAGCAACAATCTTTTTAGATTTTTGATCAACCTTCTTCTTTAATCCCCTTCTTTCTATTTCACTTAGGTGTTTCTGAGAAAGTTTCTTTTGTAATTTCTGATATTTTTGTTCATCCCTGCTGATCTGCTCTATTAAAGAAAGGACCTTGTTTTTGTGATGCTCTTCATCAATCTCCGTTTCTTCTTCGTCCAAATCTTTTGCAACTTCTCTCACCGATATCTTGTTGAATTTGAGCTTTTCCCCTATGTGTAGAATTTCTCCGATTATTATGGGAGTGCTTAATACACCCTCAGCAATTTCTTTATCTCCTTCTTCTATGCTCTTTAGGATTTTAACTTCTTCATAAATATTGAGTAATGATATGGCGCCCATCTCTTGCAGATACATTCTCATTGGATCTTTGAATTTTGGAAAAGGTTCTGATTCTACCTCCTCTGCTTCCTCTTCTGTAATTTTGTTAGGCTCGGTATCAGGAGTAAGACCATCTTGATTTCCATCAACAGGTTTAGTTTCTTTTTCACCATAGGTTATAACGATATATTCTGGGGGAGCAGTGTCTGAGTGTAAAACATCAGTAACCTCTTCATAAGGCAAAAAATCCTTATCTTCTTTCATGTAAATGAGCTGATTTGCTTCATAAACGATTTCATTTTTTAGCATAAGAGATTTACTCCTTATGTGGTTATTATTGATAATCTTGTAAAACCTAGTCACCCCCACGAAACCTGTCCTTGACACTGATTGAGGAGCAGGAATGACATGAACAGGAAACATGGTAAAGCAATTTGAATACCAAATAAAAGTTGCATCAAACGCCATCTGATTATCAATGTAACTATCTAATATTTAAATATAATTATTTGCTATGTAAAAACAGAAGGTAAATCTGGTATGCTGGTAGAGAGAGCCGTAAATGTTCTTTTAAGAACGTATATTGTATAATTACGCAAATAATAGAAATAACAGCATGTTGTAAATGTGTGGTTTTGTGCTAAAAAGGGTGGATTGATGGGAGTGCAAGAAATTTCTTGAGGATTTTGGGGTGATTAAACCCAGAATTTCAAGAACTTTGGTAGGCAAACAGTGATATCTACAATAGATTATCCACCGTCGAAAGGAAGCATGATGGTAACAACATCACCTTCATTGAGGGGGGTATCAAGATCGGTTACTGAACGAAAGACTTTCCCATTGATCAGCAAGAGAAGGGGAATAATCGTACCTGTTAAGGGATCTCTTATTTGATGTTCAAAAGATTTTCCGTAAGTTTGACACATATTTTGTAACAGATATCCTAAAGAGTTTCCCTGTTCTATCTCATACTCTATTTCACTTTTCCCCAGAATATCCCTTAGATTGGCAAAGGTTCTTACTTTTACTTTCACGGATACGTGCCTTATGAATTAAGAAAGCTTTCGGTTGCGTTACACGGTTGCGGTTACGCAGCTCGCATAAGCATTGGAATATCGGCTATGGCCAAAGGAAGAAAAACAAATGTGAGATGGGGGAAAAACGCAACCATATGACAAAAGACAAAACGAGTGCAACAGCCGAATAACGAATGTAATATAGTGAAGTTTATAACATTTTTCGTATTTTTAAATCCAAAATTCAGGTTTTTCACCGAACCAGACTCTTCATTCTGGGATTATTTACTCTCTTCAGCCTGTTTTAGCCACTCCTCGGCAAGGATTTCTGGTATGGTAATCTTCTTCTTATCAGGTTTTGGATTATCCTCCGAATAAGTGAGTGCACCCACTTCGCAATATTTAACACAAGCAGGATCTCCTCCACAGGCATCACACTTTCTGCTATAGACCGGAATGGGAATTTCTGGTATCCCAATCAAGTTAA
>WTBG01000269.1 GCA_013139225.1 Deltaproteobacteria bacterium | reverse complement strand
GGCATAAGGAACATCCGGGTTACTAGGGTGTAGCCGCTTAAACTCTTCGTAGAAATGAATGGCTTCAATGTATTCAGCCTTGAAATAGTGGATATCAGCCAATCTTAGTTCAGCTATAACGGCATATTTACTGAGAGGGAATTTGTCTCTTAATTCTGTAAAAGTTGGTGCTGCTCGCCAGTAATCGTTTTTCGTGTAAAGATCCATTGCCTTGTTGAAAAATTCTTCATCAGTTTGTGGCTCTTTCTTTTCTGAAGTACTGGCACAGCCAATGGATATTATAAACACAAGTGACAAGAAAAAACTCTTTTGTATTCGTAATAATTTGAACATAAAAACCTCTCTAAGATTATAAATGATGGGTCTTCCTTTCTGACGGGATAAAGCTTGATTCAATTTTTACACGATAGACTTAATTAAGTCAAGTTCCTCCTTTAATGTCTGGGTTAAACCTTACTTCATGAATACGTAGATATAACGGGAACAGGTAGTTGAATATGTCTTTATTACCAAATTGCTTAGCTACTACCATTGGCAGTTTGCCTCTGGATGATGCCAAAGAAGCAACCAAACTTATCTTGACTTATACTTCCCAGATACCTGCCTGGGTTCAATTGGCAAAACGTCCTAAAGAAGGTATGATTATTCAATTTACTGAAGGTATGCCGGGTCTTAAATGGTCAAATAAAAAAATATATTTTGACACAGACGATCCGGGTTTCCAAGATGAGGTCTTACGATTCTATGAGTGCTACCTTGCCGCTGTCGAAGAACATTCTCCCACGCATTTAGAAAAATTCTCTCTCACTCCCCACTATGCTGAAGGGTTTCGCGTTTTAATTGAAGAGCTAAATCACGGCGAATATAATCCAGTCGCAATTAAAGGTCAGGTTACAGGCCCTTTTACATTAGCTACCAGCTTAACCGACCAAGATGGGAAAAGTGCATTTTATAACCCTCAGTTAAGAGATATCATTGTAAAAATGATATCTTTAAAGACAAAGTGGCAGATGCAAAAACTGCATTCTTTCGGCGTGCCTGTTATTATGTCTATAGATGAGCCATCTTTGGTAGGTTTTGGGTCATCTGCCTATCTGGGTATATCTGGAAGCGAGATACAAAAAGACCTTAATGAAATAATAACCCTTGTTCACAAAGAAAATGGCTATGCCAGTATTCATTGCTGTGAAAATACAGACTGGTCTATGCTCCTTGCAACTGATATTGATATCTTAAGTTTTGATGCCTATAGCTTTTTTGATAAATTAATGCTATATTCTGAATCATTAAAAGAATTTATTGCAAGAGAAGGCATATTAGCCTGGGGATTAATCCCGACTTCCCATCCGGAAAAACTAAAAGGAGAAACCGTAGATTCACTCATTGGAAAGTGGCAATCTTATGTTAAACAACTTGCGGATTACAACATAGATGCTGAAAAAGTTGCAAGACACTCTCTTATTACCCCAAGCTGTGGAGCAGGGTCTCTATCCCACGAGGGCTCCGTGAGGGTCTTAAAGTTACTAAAAGGTGTATCCGAAGAGTTGAGGAAACTATATTTTAGCTGAATGCCCAAGTAAGTATGAATAAACACATGATGAAAAGCTATACAGTAAAGTATGACACCATTTTGTTAGCGGGAGATACCGGAGCAAGCCGAAAGGTGTGTGGTAGGAACAAGTCTTTTTTAGAAATTGATGGAGTTCCTCTATTCCTTTATGTTCTTAAGTCGTTAGAAAAGGCGGAAAATATTAATCGAATCTGCCTTGTTGGTCCCAAGGAAAGACTGAACCAGGCAATTGAGAATCATCAGAAATTTTTAGAAAACACAAATGATGTTACCATACTTGAACAGGGCGAGTCTCTCTATTCCAATGCCTGGGAGTCCTTCCTTCACCTTTATCCTGAGGCTCGTGAAGTTGCCTCAAATAAATCGGTCGATATAGAAAAAGCTGTGCTCTGTGTTCCAGGGGATATTCCACTGGTTACTCCCCTCGAGATAGATACGTTTATCAATCTTTGTGAAGTTGATAGGTACGATTATTTTCTGGGGATTGCTCCGGCTGAAAGTCTTCGCTGTTTCCATCCTCAAAAAGGCAGACCTGGCATTAAGACAAATTACTTCTATCTCAAGGAAGGAAAATATCGCCAGAATAATCTCCACTTGATAAAACCTCTAAAGGTTAAGAACAGGCACTATATTCAAAAAGTATATGACTGCCGATATCAAAGAGGCTTGAAAAATATTATAAAAATGGCTACTGAATTTATAAAGGTACATGTAGGACTAGAAGGTTTTTGGTGCTATTGTTTGCTTCATTGGAATCAGCTCCTTTCTCGAATTCATCTGGATCCCCTGACTCTACCCACGCGCAAATTGCTACCCTTGTCGTTTATAGAAAGCTGTGTATCCAGAGTTTTAGGAACTCGTTTTACAAGTGTTGTTTCATCCTCAGCGGGTGCTGTTTTAGACATAGATAATGAAAAAGACTATAGAATTATGTGTGAGATGTTTTCGCACTGGAAAAACTATCAGCACCAAAAAGAAGAAACGCTTAAAACAAAATATGAACAGATTCATTTGAATTCAGTGTCCAGGCATGATGCTGCCTAGGGATGCTTTTTAAATAGATTAAACAACACATATGAAATCAGCAGGTAAGATTATAAAGACTTTTACTATTGCTCTGTTTGTCACACTCCTTACCAGTGATTATGCCTATGCCTGGGGAGCCGGCATTCACATTATGGAAGGCTCCTACGTTTTGAATCACCTTAGTATGATTCTTCCCTGTATAGCTGAATCATTAAAAGCATTTCCCTACGATTACCTTTACGGCTGCATAAGTGCTGATATCTTCATCGGCAAAGGAAGCAGACGTCGAGATGATCATTGTCATAATTGGTCTGTAGCCATGAAGATGCTGGAGGTAGCTGATTCTCCCTCCCACTTTTCCTTTGCCTATGGTTATCTCAGCCATCTCTGTGCTGATATTATTTCCCACAATTTTTATATTCCCAACCAGCTTTATCTCACCACGTCAACTAAAAAGTTAGGTCATATCTACTGGGAATACCGTTCAGACGCTTATATCGAAAAAAAATATTGGCAATTAGCCAACGAGACCATCTCCAGACAAAACGTGAGTAATGATGAGTTCATGCAAAGGTTTTTCAAAAGCAAAGTCATTTCCTTTCAAACAAAAAAGAAATTATATGTGCAGAGCATTAAACTGTATGATCTGGAACGCTGGCAGGACATGGTATCGTTTATAACGAGAAATTCTCGTTGGGATCTTCCTGAAAGCTATATCCTTCACCTCGACACGCTTTCTTTAAACCTCATCTTTGATTTTCTTAATCATTTGGATAACAGCATATGTCTAAACTATGATCCTGTAGGCAGTGATAATATCAGGACCGCTAAGAAGAAACGATACGCTATTAAAAGAGCCCATGGTGAAATACCCACAGAAAAAGCCTTTTGTATCCCTGATGAAATTGTAAATCTTTCAAAAAAGACTTATGCAGTGTATCTTTAATTGTTAATCCGATAAGGGATTGTAATGCGAAATAGCAAAACAGCAATTACTTTCTGGGGAACGAGGGGCTCTATTCCCTCTCCTGGCAAGGACAAATCGAAATATGGAGGGAACACTTCTTGTGTGGAAGTAAAGTTACCCAACAATCAGTTGATTATACTTGATGCGGGAACAGGAATCAGAGAATTAGGGAAAGCTCTTCTTCATAGAGAAAAAGAGGTTCGTGCTTATATTTTTCTTTCACATTATCACTGGGATCATATTCAAGGATTACCCTACTTTGCTCCTGCTTATAATGCTGGTAATACACTCACCATTTTGGGTGCAAAGCATCCAAAATTCCCTTTGGAAAATATTTTTTCAAGCCAGATGGAATCCATACACTTTCCTGTAAAGTCTAGCTCTCTTTCAGCACATATCAGCTTCAATCAATTATCCTTAGGAAACCATTGTGTGGCTGACACCGAAGTCAAAATCATAAGAGTTAACCATCCGGGCATTAACTTTTCCTATGCGTTAAATGTCGATGGCAAAAAACTTGTCTATATGACCGACAATGAGATTCTCCCCCGGATCACTAATGCTAAAAGCCATATTGCTTACGAGAGAGAAAAGTTTGTGCGCTTTATCCAGGGAGCAGATATGCTAATCCATGATGCCCAATATACTGACAGGGAATATCGTATAAAGAAAGGGTGGGGCCATTCTGCCTGGAAAGAAACCGTTAAACTGGCTGTGGAGGGAGAAGCAAAACACCTCGTCCTGTTTCATCACGACCCGGATCACAGTGATGCTGTCATCGATTCTTTTCTAAAAGAGTGTAGGGAACAAATAAAGAAACAGAAATCTCCCATGAAATGCTCAGGGGCAATGGAAGGTAAGACTGTTACTGTTTGAAGAGGGTACCTTACATCGTAAGATACTGGATACTAGATGCTAGATGTGGATAATATATATAATCAGTTTTTTTATCCAGTATCAAGTAACCAGTATCTAGCATCGTTTATGTTAATCATAGGTTGTCTTACGTCCACTGATCCGTATTCTTTAGTTGTAATTAGATAAGAAAGGAACCAACAATGATAGAGACCTTGACAAATAATTTAGAAGCTGCTATTCAATCAGCCCCTCTGTTGGCTATTCTTATCTCACTTGCAGCAGGTATTATAACCAGTTTCACCCCTTGCGTTTATCCTCTTATACCTATAACAGTAGGATTCATAGGGGCTAAAGGGTCAGAAACAAGACTCAGAGGGTTTTATCTTTCTCTCATGTATGTTTTGGGTCTGGCTATAGTCTACTCTTCACTGGGTGCCTTTGCTGCAATTACGGGGAAACTTTTCGGCCAGATACAAACCAATCCCTGGGCTTATCTTGTAGTAGCTAACATTTGCATAATTTTTGGTTTGGCCATGCTGGATGTGATAACCATCCAATTTACCTGGTTTGACCGATACGGAACTACTGAAGTTAAAACCAAAGGGGGGGTATCTGCTATCTTTCTGGGAGGAACCTCGGCACTGATTGCAGCCCCTTGTACCGCACCGGTTCTGGGGATATTGCTTACCTATGTGGGAACAAAACAAAATGTACCCTTGGGAATTGTAATGCTGTTTTTTTATGCCTTTGGAATGGGATTTTTACTTATTCTGATAGGAACATTTGCTGGACTTCTTACCTCTTTGCCACGGTCTGGAGATTGGATGGTTAAGATTAAAAAAGGGTTTGGAATAATGATGATCATTGTGGGTGAGTATTTTCTCGTTAAAATGGGACAACTTATGATGTGAAAGGAGCAAGTATCAACAAAAGAGAATCTCTTATCTGGCTGTGTATTATTTTTGTCATTTCCGTTGCCATGTTTCTTACTGGTTGTCCTTCTAATCAGGAGGGGAAACAACAGAACTTAAAAGCTTTCGATTTCTCTCTTAAGACCATAGAGGGGGAAGAGATTCAACTGAAAAGCTATCAAGGGAAAGAGATTGTCCATCTGGCATTCTGGGCAACCTGGTGTCCTTCCTGTCTTATGGAGATACCTAAATTAAAGAATCTCTATTATGCCGCAGAGAATAAACCTTATGAGGTGCTTTCAATTAATGTTGGACTTAATGATTCTATAGAGAGAGTCAAACAGACTCAGGCAAAGTACCAGCTTCCCTATAAAATCCTTTTTGATGGAACCGGAGAGGTGTCAAAAAGGTATGGTATCATTGGTGTTCCTACTCATATAATAATTAATAAGGAAGGAATGGTAATAGATAGATTGAATCAACTGCCTGAAAACCCCAAAGCCTATCTTGCACAAGTGTTTTCACAATAGAGATAGTTTCCAACTTTATTCTTTAAGCCGTTACCGTATCTTTCCTCTTGTGCATGGTAAACTCCTTGGATGCTGGATCTACATCTATTTCTATAAGGTTACCTTCAGAAAAATCTCCTTCCAACAGTTTTAGGGCAAGAGGATCCTGAATTTTTCGCTGAATCGTCCTTTTGAGAATTCTAGCCCCATAAACAGGGTCAAACCCCTGTTCAACCAGCAATCCTTTTGCCGATTCCGTTAATGTAATGGAAAGCTTCTTCTCTGTCAGCCTTTTATTCAAATAGCTCAGCTGAATTTCAATAATCTTTTTGATTTCTTCTTTCCCTAATGAATGGAAGATAATAATCTCATCAACGCGGTTTAAGAATTCTGGTTTAAAAGTTGACCGGACAACTTCCATCACTCTTTTTTGCATTTCATCATAGTCTTTTTCTCCCATATCCTGTATCAATTGGCTTCCCAAATTGGAAGTCATGATAATAAGAGTGTTCTTAAAATCAACGGTTCTCCCATGTCCATCGGTTAGCCTTCCATCATCCAGGATTTGAAGAAGAATGTTAAACACTTCAGGATGCGTCTTTTCTATTTCATCAAGCAAGATGACTGAATAGGGTTTTCTTCTAATCGCCTCTGTGAGATAACCACCCTCCTCATATCCTACATAGCCAGGTGGAGCACCTATGAGTCGTGCAACGGAATGTTTCTCCATGA
>WTBG01000276.1 GCA_013139225.1 Deltaproteobacteria bacterium | reverse complement strand
GCGTGGTCCAAATCTTCCATGATGAGTATTCCTGCACCTTCACCCAGTACAAATCCGTCTCTCTTCAGGTCAAAGGGTCTGCTTGACTTTTCTGGATTATCATTATTCTTAGAGAGGGCACCTAATAAGCCAAATCCAGCCACGGAAAATTCACCTATAATAGAATCGCACCCCCCTGTAATCATAATATCGGCGTCTCCATGCTCAATCATCCTCATAGCCTTTCCTATCGCCTGTGCACTAGAAGCACATGCAGTGGAAGATGTGCTCACAGGACCCTGTGCACCATACAATATGGAAAGGATGTTTGATGGCATATGGGCACATCGTCTTAATGCCCAAATCTGACCCATGTAATTAGAACTATTCAAATACGATAAGTCACCATTCTGTAAGGAGGAAAAAATATCTTCTTCAGTAAAGGCCTCACCAAAACTAGACAGTTTAGAAGTTTCCTCATTTCCTCCTATAGAAATACCAAACATGGTAGGATCAATTGTATCAAGACTTACTCCCGCATCTTCCATAGCCTCTTTAGCAGCAGATAAACAGAACTTGCTTGCTCTGCTGACAAAGGGTTTCATATACTCAGGGATATTAAGGATTGACTCATCAAAATCCTTCACTTCAGCAGCAATTTTCACTGGGAAAGAGGAAGCATCAAAAAGAGAAATATAATCAATGCCAGATTTGGCCTTCATTAAATTTTCCCATGTAGTTTCAAGATTTAATCCCAGTGGTGTAACTGCACCCATTCCCGTTATTACAACTCTTCTTTCCATGATTGAAATCCTTTGATTAGTTAGTTGTTTTGCTCGTGCTGCATGTGTTAGAAGCAAAACAAGTGCCACAAGAATATTTTATGTCTAAAATATCTGGCACAAGCAGAAAAGTTCTTTTTTAACTACAACTTAGAACCACAAAATATTTTATACAAAAATAAATCTTTACATCCTTTCATAAAGTAGTCTACTATGATGGCTATATTCAGCCACCTTACTATTATTATTATTTATATAATGGTTGAATCGAACCAGTTATTTTTCTTTGCTATTTCACCTTGTTCAATAATGGTTTAAAATTAAGCGTCTTTAGTTTCTCATCGGCAACAGGACTTGGGATCATATTATGCATGCTATGTATCCCCCTGTAATTTTTAAGCATAAGCTATGAAGAAACATAATCTGATACTCCTGATTATTGCTGTAGCTCTTTTCACCCTTCCTGTAATAGCCCTTTCCGCAGAAGTTATCATTATCACAAGTAGTGACATCATCCCCTACCAGAAAGCCATAGAAGGTTTTAAAGGCCGGCTTCCTCAAGATACTTTCCAGGAATATTCCATCAACGAGGACATTAAAAGTCAAGGACAATTTGTCGTAGAGCGTGCCATAAAAAAAGGCGGAGACCTCATTTTAGCTGTTGGACCCCAGGCAACTTATCTAACTGGCAGGCATTCAAGTCCTATTCCTAAAGTTTTTACCATGGTACTCAATCCAGAAAAGTTGTTGAACAAAAACAACACTTTCCCTGGAGTAAGTCTCAACTTGCCGATTGCCTTACAACTTGAAATGATTAAATCAGGTTTCCCAAAAAGAAAAAGGATAGGAGTATTTTACAATCAGAAGCTGAATCAAAAGACTATTGACTATACTTCAGGCAAAGCCTTAAATTTGGACCTGCTTATTGTTGGCCTACCAATCGCTTCGCAGAAAGATATTCCAGAAATTTTAAATTCGCCCCAATTCAATATCGATATCCTCTGGGTCATACCAGACAGGACGGTTGGTTCTGAAAAAATCCTTAAATACCTTATAAAAAATATGCTGCTTAAAAATATCCCTGTGGTCGGATTTAACGAGTGGTTCACTGAGCATGGGGCAATTCTTTCTTTTTCTTTGGGTTATCAGGCAATAGGAAGACAAACTGCGGAACTTGCACAAAAAATTCTCCGGGAGGGTAACTTATCAGAACCTTTAATCCAAGAACCATCAACGGTAAAAACGATAGTAAATCTGAAAATCGCTAAAAAACTGAGCATTTTTATTTCAAGCGACCTGATTAAAAATGCCAGTGAGGTTATCAAGTGAGAAGAGAGAGTCTTAATACCAAAATATTGATTCTCACCATTTCGTTATTCGTCATTTGTTCTTTGCTCTATGGGGTATTTTTCTCTTATCAATCTCAGAATGCCATTATGGATGAATTTATAAAAAGAGGAACTTCCCTGGTTAAAAACTTATCCTTAAATGCTGAATTGGAAATTCTGATTGAAAACAGAACAGCTCTGAAAACCCTTGCGGCAAATCTTCTTCAGGAAAAGGAAGTCCAAGCTGTTAAAATTATGAATGATAATAGACAGCTTCTGGTTGATCTCTCCAAACCTGATAAGTTAGACGATAAATACAAAGAAACCTTGTCACTAACGGTTACAAGGGAAAGAGATAAAAACATATCTGATCGTTTTGCTATTTCATTAGAAGAAAGAGAAAATGTCATTCCTGATGAGAATGGCAAACAGACCATTGGCTATGTAAAGGTTATGTTCTCCAAAAAAGGAATTTTTGATACCATCAACATCATGAGGAGAAACATGCTTTTCTTAGCCATACTGGCAACTATTATAGGCTGTACACTGGCACTCTATTTTTCCACATCTATTGTAAAACCTGTGAGAAGACTGGCCAAGGCAACCACTCGTATAGCTGAAGGAGACTGGGAAACAAAATTACCTATAGATACCTTAGATGAGGTAGGGCAACTGACCGATTCATTTAATAAAATGTCAGACGCACTCATAATGAAGAGGGAAGAACTAGAAGATACTTACAAAGAGCTTGCTAATAGAGAAAGAATGGCTGAAATAGGCAATTTTTCTATGATGATTGCTCATGAATTAAAGAATCCTCTTGGTATCATTAAGGGTTCGGTAGATATTATAGCAAAAGATGGAACAAAAGCTAAAGTAAGAGATACAATGATTGAATATATTCAAGACGAAGTTAAAAGGCTTAATCGACTGGTTGAAGATTTTCTCTCTTTTGCCCGTCCTAATCCCGCTCACAAAAGCCTAATAAATATTAACCAGATGATAACCAGAATTATTAATCTCATACCCATTCCTGAATTTAAAGAAAAAGAGGTTTCTCTCAACGTGCAATTATCGAAAGAGATTTCTGAGGTGAATATCGATGAGCACCAGATCAATCAAGCTATCGTCAATCTAATAAACAATGCTATTCAAGCCATCCCTGAGAAAGGAGAAATCATTTTAAAAACAGGGAAATCCGGGAATGGCATTCTTATCACCATCATGGACACTGGCATAGGCATTCCCGATGAAGAAAAAGAGAAAGTATTTGAGCCATTCTTCACTAAAAAACAACGAGGCACAGGGTTAGGACTGGCAGTCGTGAAAAAGATTATAGATAACCATAGGGGAGAGATAAAAATCACGAACAGGGAGAATGGGGGAACTGCCTTTTCTCTCTGGCTTCCCATGAATAGCTAGTGTGTCAATACGTCAATTTTTATGGAAAAGTTGATTAATTAAAAACCTAATTTGTCATTATATAAAAAGAACCAATTGAAAAAATGAGGTTGTATTATGGATGGAATTTTAATCATTGATGATGAAAAAAGAATGAGACATATCATTCAACTAATGCTGGAAAGAGAAGGCTTTAAAACAGAACAGGCGGGAAATGGTAAAGAGGCCTTGGAGATGCTGAAGCGCAAAAGATTTGACATGGCCATTACTGATTTGAAGATGCCTGAAATGGATGGAATGTCACTATTAGAGGAAGCTAAAAAGATATATCCCGATTTTCCCATTGTAGTAATCACCGCCCATGGCACCATAGAAAACGCCGTTGAAGCCATGCAAAAAGGGGCAATCGATTATATCACCAAACCTTTCGATGAAGAGAAAATAATTATTACTGTCAAAAGAAGTTTAAAGATTTCAAGGCTCCAGGAAGAAGTAAAGTTGTTACGAGAAGAATTGATGGAACGTTTTGACTTCTCCGGGATTATTGCCCATTCCCAAAAGATGTTAGCAATTCTAAATCAGGCCTCTATGGTTGCCAATACCCCTGACAGCACGGTTCTTGTGCAGGGGGAGAGTGGTACGGGAAAGGAGCTTATAGCCCGGTCCATACACTACAATAGCAACCGGGCAGAGCACCGATTTGTTGCCATAAACTGCGCGGCTATCCCCTCGGAACTTATCGAAAGCGAGCTATTCGGATACGAAAAAGGTGCCTTTACAGGAGCAAATAAAAGGAACATAGGAAAGTTTGAGCAAGCTCACGGAGGAACTATTCTTTTGGATGAACTTGGCGATCTCAGCATAGCAGCACAGGCTAAGGTACTAAGAATACTGGAACAAAAAGAGTTTGAACGATTAGGAGGTGATGAACCCATCAAGGTTGATGTTCGCATCATTGGTGCTACCAATCAAGACCTTGATCAAATGGCTGAACAGAACACCTTTAGAAAAGACCTTCTCTTTCGCATTAAAGTATTTCCCATTTACATCCCGCCTTTGAAGGAAAGGCGTGAAGATATCA
This sequence comes from Deltaproteobacteria bacterium, assembly GCA_013139225.1. GTDB lineage: Bacteria > Desulfobacterota > WTBG01 > WTBG01 > WTBG01 > WTBG01. The sequence continues at coordinate 4,038 of WTBG01000276.1, read as the reverse complement.
TTCCCTTAGCAGAACATTTTCTTAAACGATTAACCCAATCCATGGGAAAGCCTAATCCTGGACTTACTGACGCAGCTAAAAAATTCTTGATCAAACAAGACTGGCCCGGCAACGTTAGGGAATTAGAAAATACCATCGAAAGAGCTGTTATCCACTCAGCAGATGGTAACATTGATATTTCACATCTTACCTCCTCTTCGCCAGGTGAAAAGGAGACATTTGAAGTAGATTCTGATTTTGTGCTTCCACCAGAAGGTGTTGACTTTGAAAAGATGGAAGCGGGTATAGTTCATCAAGCTTTAGAAATATCTAACAACAATCAGAGCCAAGCCGCTAAACTCTTGGGCCTTTCGAGAGGAAAGTTTCGGGTTTTATTAAAAAACATAAAGGAAGGGGGTAAAAATGACTAATAAATTTACAACCCCTATCGTTCTACTCTTTATTGCATGCCTCCTTTTCATTCCCGTTACGCTATGGTCACAGGAAAAAGAAGGGGAAGTTACTACGGGAGAAGAAAGCATTGAGGATATTTTTAAAGATACCAAGGTCATGTTTATTGGTGAAGATCTCTACACCGTTTCAATTGCTTCTGGACGTGAAGAACCCTTACGAAGAGCACCTGCAGCGGTTACCGTAATCGCCGGGGAAGATCTTAAAAAGTTCCGCACCTTAGAAGAAGCCCTTGCCATCGTCCCTGGTTTCTTTGTAGACCGTTACGAGGTTAAAAACAAGATTTACTTAAGAGGTCTTCCTGATTCTTTTCTGGTGATGATGGATGGTGTTCCATTCTCCAATGATACTTCCACAAGTGACTATCCCCAGGGATTGGAGCTATCACTCGATTACATAGAAAAAATTGAAATTATAAGAGGGCCAGGGTCAGCCCTTTGGGGTGCCGATGCCTTCTCAGGCGTTGTAAATCTGGTCACCAAAAAGGGGAAGGATGTTCAGGGAACAATCATTTCCTCAGAGGTTGGAACTTTCAATACGCAACGCTACAAACTTTTGTCTGGTTATAATAAACATGGTGTGGATCTGCTTCTATCCGCTGCCTACTCTACATCCCATGATTTTGAACACAATCCGCCAAGACAGAATAGACTTTTCCCAGATCCAGGTGAAAGGAAAAGGGATCACTTTGCTGAATTTTATGGGAAACTCCGCTACAAGGAAAATATAGAGATTTCAGGAAGGATATCCAATTACAAAAATTTCTATTCCGAGCCGCGTTTTAGCTTCAATGGAGAGGAATACTCACCATTTTCCTTCTTACAGGCTACCTATAATAAAGAAATCGGCTCATTTTCAAATCTTTTGCTTTCCGCATACATAGAGCGCTTCGAAAGCTCGGAAGAATCTCAACTTCTTACCGAAAAGACTAAGAACTGGCAGTACGGGTGGGAAGGGAAGTACGATTTCAACCTGTTTAAAAACCACTTTACAACCCTTGGAGTCTCAGGAAGAATAAATGATGGCAGCAGAACAAAAATACTTGTCAAATTATTTAATGCCCCAATCTTTACTGCTATTCCATCTTTTTATACCCACCGTCATTCAGTCTACTTACAGGATAAATACAAGATAACAGATGCCCTGGAAATAACAGCAGGGGTGCGCTACGACAAACACAGCTACTACAAGGGAACCACAAGCCCTCGCTTCGGACTAAGCTGGTCTTTCTTTAATAATTTCAATCTTAAACTCCTCTATGGCAGAGCCTTTCGAACGCCTAATCTTGCTCTACTCTTAAATGACAGCAACCTGAGTACAGAGAAGATAGAAAGCTACGAGGCAGAATTAGGGTACCAGTATAGCAATGTCCTCTCTCTCAAGCTAAATTTTTTCTATAACAGGCTAAGAAACCTCGTCGAAGAAGTGAGTTTTGGAGTAGTCCGTAATCGCGGACATGATCAGATAAAAGGTCTGGAATTTTCCGCCTTCTATAAACCTGCCTCTTATCTATCGCTCTATGCTAATGCATCCTATCTCTTAGAAAACAGGAAAGGCTTTGAGGCTACATACCAAATTAATTCCCCGGATTTCACCGAGGTAGAAGAGATTAACATTAACAATTCTCTTATAGCACCCCGCAGCTTGTTCCACTGGGGTATCAACTATAGCTTTTTAAATTATTTCACTACAAACCTCGATTTTTCATACTATGCGAAAAGGAAATTACCTAAGAACCCTTTTTATCAAAGAAGCGGCAACATTTCTCCCTACCTGATGGTTGATTTCAATCTCTTTCTAAAACATCTAATGAACGATAGATTGGAAATGTCACTTAAGGCAAGAAATATTTTTAATACAGATTATCACTCTCGGGGAAGATACAGTGTCATTGATGGTGCAGGAAGAGGCGTATTTTTCTCTCTAGAGTATAAATTTTGATTGTTTTAGTTGATTGTTGTCAGTTGGAAGTTGTTAAAGATTTGCAGCAAAGAGTATAATATGTTAAACATTCTATGCATTCACGAAAGGGATTAATTCCGTACCCATTACTTGCTCCTATAAATCATGGCAAAGGACAGGGTAACCGCTTTTTTAAAAAGGACAATAAGATGAAAAAAAACTCCTATATTCTGATTCTCATTATAGTTCTGCTTTTCAGCACCGGGTATGCAAGCGCCAATTCAACCGATATACAAAGTGCTATAGCAAATTCCCATCATCCTTACTTCCCTGGAGAGCTCCTGATTAAATTTAAAGTTGGGGTTTCCCAGAAAGCTGCTTCATCTATTCATAGTCAGTTGGGAATCTCTGAGGTGAGAGAGGGTTTTAAGGGATGGTACCAAATCATTACGGTTGTCATAGGCAAGGAAAAGGAGCTGGCCAGATCATATCTAAAAAGAGTTGAGGTTGAATATGCTGAGCCAAACTACTACCGGTCATTTAACTCTATACCGAATGATGAATTTTACCACCTTCAATGGAATTTCCCTTTGATTAACCTTCCTGATGCCTGGGACCTCAGCACAGGAAGCGGTGTAACTGTTGCCGTTGTTGATTCCGGAGTTAATCCCTTTGGATTTGACAGTTTTGGCCGGTTCTCTGAGAACAGAATACTCCCTGGACATAACGCTATTTGGAGACTTCCCGGCGGAATTGACTTTAATGGCCATGGAACCCATGTAGCAGGCACCATCGGACAGGAGACCAATAATACAGAAGGTGTTGCCGGAATTGCATATCATGCAAAGATTCTTCCGGTTAAAGTCATGTCCTTCCTCGGTTTTGGTTTGGACAGTTGGATTATCCGCGGCATTAGATGGGCAGCAGATAACGGTGCCGATATTATAAATTTAAGCATCGGTGGGGGAGGATATTCTAAAGCACTCGAGGATGCTGTTGACTATGCATATGAAAAAGGCGTAACTTTGGTAGCTGCATCTGGGAATGATGGTACCGATGAAGTCGACTATCCTGCTGCCTTTGAAAACTGCATTGCTGTGGGTGCCATACGGTATGACAAGGAAAAAACTGACTATTCCAATTATGGTGAGGACCTTGACCTGGTTGCTCCTGGCGGAGATCTAACCGTGGATCAAAATGGCGATGACAATGGTGATGGTATTTATCAGGAAACATTCCGGTTCCTCGGTATTGGTTGGGATTACCGGTATTTTACCGGCACTTCCATGGCCTCTCCTCATGTAGCGGGAGTAGCAGCTCTTATAAAATCACTTCATCCCGAGTATGGACCTGATGAAATCCGGCAGGTCCTACAGGACACAGCAGAAGATTTGGGTAATCCGGGGTGGGATGAAAGGTATGGGTACGGTCTGGTTGACGCTTATGCAGCGGTATCCTATTAGGAGTTGATGCCATCCTTAACTATTTCTGCGAATCCCGAAACAAGCTCTGTTAGAAAGAATTTTTACACAACTACTTTAAGTACATTGATGTTTATATTGAACCTCTTAAAGATAACATCTCTAACAGGGTGAACTTCGCAACCGCAACTTTTAAATCCAACCTAAATCTTAAATAATCAATGAAAAAAATAAAATCCAGATGGATGGCTTTTGGCATCTTTTT
>WTBG01000358.1 GCA_013139225.1 Deltaproteobacteria bacterium | reverse complement strand
AGGGTTACACCATCAATTCCAGATGCCTTCCCCTTCTTGAGCTCTCGGAAACACTCCTTGAAATTCTCAACATTCAGAAGATGTACCAGATTATTGAACTTGCATTTCCCATCTGTTCTGGCTATCTCCGTTATAAGGTTCAGTTTTGTTCGCATGTACCCTCCAACTCAGGGGTTGAGACATGTTTCCCTTTACCTATACATATTAACGCTAATCCCTTCGAGTGGACTCTCTCCTCACAGGGCATTACCCCTGCTACTCCTCTACTATGAATTAGTCCGACTCCCGCACTGTCATCCCTGAATTCTCTCCTCTCCAGATTGTTTCCAGGCATCTGCCTTTGCAGAAACAGTACGGGTCTCCCAGGTTCCGACAATTTCCTTTCTGTACCATACCACGGCCTTAGACCCCGGAAGAGCAAACTATACCTTGCCATTGCGGTATAGCTCATTCTGCCTTCCAGCTTACGAACACTGTCGGCCTCTTCGATGTTGTAAGTTTCGGGGCTCAATACCTTCACTTTCGTTGCGGTCTGGTACATCCCTTCCGGTGGCTTCATTTACTTTGTTACCTCCGCAAATGCACCTTTGGTGATAGACTGGTGGCTATCCCTTTGTCTATGTCGGACTTTAACCGACAAGCAATTGCCAGCTTCGCCTGGCGCACTCATGATTTTGCTCCTCAACATATCCATGGATATGCCTACGTCGCAAAATCACTCCAACCGCACGTTTCGCTACGGTTTTCTGCGCCTCGCTACGATAACTACTGCAAAATCTGGGTTTAATGACGCTATAAGCAACAGACACCTGAACCAAAATCCGACACAAAAAAGATGAGAACCTCTCTGATAAAGACAGTCAAGGCTCCTCTTCCCTATTGCAGTCATAGAGAAACGCTCATATAACTTTCTCCTGTTTCAGCTTTTCTAAATCTTTATCATTGTATCCTAACTCAGTGAGGACTTCTTGAGTGTGCTGACCCAGCACAGGCGGGGCTGTTTCGACTTCTCCTGGTGTATCGGACAATTTTATCGGGATACCCGTTACTTTAACCTTCCCTGCTTTGGGATGATCCAATTCTTTCACCATTTCGCGATGCAACACCTGAGGATCAGCAAAAACCTTATCCACCGTATAGATAGGACCACAAGGAATGCCTGCATCAGTAAGGATTTTAAGCCATTCCTCCCCATCCTTGGTAACAATAAGATCGCTTATAATTTTTACAATTTCTTCTCGGTTCTCTACCCGTTTGGCATTGGTAGCAAATTTTGGGTCGTTCATTACATTTTCCAAACTGACAGCCTTGCAGAATCTCTCCCACAATTGATCATTACCAACAGCAATATTAATAAAGACATCTTTAGCTTTAAATGCCTGATAAGGTACGATGACAGGGTGGCCAGAACCCATCGGTTGTGGTACCTCCCCCGAGGCAAAGTAAGCACCCGCACGGTAAGTAAGCCAGGCTACCTGACTATCCAACAAAGAAACATCAACCATTTGACCTTTTCCCGTTTTTTCCCTGTTGTATAGAGCAACTAATATTCCATTAGAGGCAAACATACCGCCAGAGATATCAGCAATTGCCACCCCGACTTTGATAGGAGGACCACCAAGCTCACCAGTTATGCTCATCAACCCTCCCATTCCCTGCAACACCTGATCGAATCCAGGCAGCATCCGATATGGCCCGTCCTGCCCAAATCCTGAGATACTGCAATAGATGATCCGTGGGTTCATTGCCTTTACCTGCTCATATCCCAGACCTAACCGTTCCATTGCCCCGGGCCGGAAATTCTCCACCAGGACATCAGATTGCTTAATCAGCTTGTGGACAATCTCGGTGGATTTATCACTCTTCATATTTAAGGTAATGCTCTTTTTATTACGATTGATGCTCATAAAATAGGCGCTTTCTCCCTCCACAAAGGGGGGACCCCATGATCTGGAGTCATCACCTCTTCCAGGCATCTCTATCTTAATTACTTCAGCACCCATATCTGCCAACATCATGGTACAATAGGGACCTGCCAGAGCTCTTGATAAATCCAGAACCTTAATTCCTTCTAAAGCTTTTGCCATATTTACCTCCATCTCACTCAAGGAAAATCTTGTTTGAGGAGCACTTCGTTTAATTATATCAAATTTTATTGCCCTTCGGGCAGACGAGATTCTAGATACTAGATAAAAAAGTCATTCGTTATTTGGTTGCGCTGCTAGTTTCGTCTTTCGTAAAACGGTTGCGTTGTTTCGAATTCTCATATTGGTTCTTAATCAGCATCCAGAATCGTTCTAGTTCTCAAGAGAATCGGGATAAGAGATCACTCATCGCATCATCAAAACCATCGACTTTCAAAGAAGAATGCACTTCACCCGCTTTTTCACTAGTCTTTAAGGATTGACTCACTAGCTGATTAACCACTTCCTGAAGTTTGTTTATATCAAAATCATCCCAATCAGCTGAAGATTTAATCAGCTCCACCAGCTTCTCCTCACTCATCTCAGGAGAGGTCAACGCAAAGATGGGACATATCCCTAAAATGTAGGAGAGAGACTGTCTCCGTATCCACCATTCAGCCCTGTCAACAGCAGCATCTTTGACCCCAAAATCCTGGTAGGAGGCAACTATTGGCATGGGAGGAACAGCATTGCTTACTACCCCAAAAGATTGAATCAGACTCGCCTCTAATGAGGCAGAAATAGGCCAGGGAGAAACCTGATAGAAATGAGGGAGGTCTGATTCTTTAAGGTTCCCTCCTGACTGGGCCAATTGATCCAGCTTCTCAGCTACAGATTGTAAATCCTTGCTTCCCGCAGCTTCTACTAACTTCGCAGCAGCAGTAGGCTCAAGACCCAGTCTTGCACACTTCTCTATAGCCTGGGCAGCATCTTTACCCAGAAAGCCAAAGCTCATAAAACCAGAAAGGTCAGTAAGCAAACATCCTGGCGCATCCACATCCGTTGCGGCCATGGGTTCAGCAGGCGCTCTGTATTTAACAAACGTATTACAGGCATAAGGGCAATTATAACAGGCATCATTTCTGTGGGTAATAGAATCCAATGTTTGGACAATTTGACCATCATGAGGAAGAGAAGCAATTGTCTCCTTAAGTCCTCTCTTTCCTTTGATGGTTCCATTCGTGATCTCTTTCATGAGTT
>WTBG01000337.1 GCA_013139225.1 Deltaproteobacteria bacterium | reverse complement strand
ATAGAGTATACCCACATCAAGGAAGAATACCAGGACAAGATTGTTCATTATCTGTTCAAAAAGCAAAGAGAAATGTTAAGATGTACAAAGGTTTCAAAAAAGGCAGACGATTCATGAAAAAACATGGCCTTATTATTCTAATCTTGGCTACACTCTTCAACCTTTGGGGATGTACACCAAGTTTTTTGTATGTTCCAAAACCTACCGTATATGTTAAAGAGGGACTTCCCTCACGGGAAACTCCTTTTAGACTTGCTGTGCTCCCTTTTGAGTCTCCTGACTATTATCCAGAGATTGGGATGTATACTGCTAAATTATTTTTTCAAAAGCTGCTTGAAAGACGCGAATTTAAAGAGGTTTCCTTTTCTCAAGAGACTACCTGGTATGAAAAAGGGGGGAGCTGGAATGGAAGAACAGAGCTGGCTGTTGAAGAGGGGAAAAGCCTTAAGAGTGATTATATACTTATTGGCAGGATAGAACGATACCAGGTTGGACATATTACCAGTAATGGTGTGATAGTAACAGTGAGATTGATTGAGGTAGAGACGGAAGAAACCATATACTTCGCAACGGGATATGGAAGTGGAAAACCTGGGAAAACGTTTTTAATCATGGATCTTAAAGCCGGCTCACCAACTCCCAGTACCACCTCTGTTCTTTATGCCGTAGTTGATAATTTAATTAAAGACTGTTTTAAAAGAAATTATTGGAAAGCCTTGAAGAGAATCTTCTCCTCTTTGCATAATGAAGACAATTTATTCTGTTTAGAGGTCAGGGAGCAGGGTGCAGAGATAAGAAGTTAGAGTTGAGTAAAATTTATATTTATCCCTGTTAATTACACAATAAATTTAGTTGGGAGTTAAATAAGTGATGAAAAGATACAGTGTCAATCTGTTATTTGTAATGACCGTTATTTTCTTCCTTCCACATGTCTCCTTTTCCCTCACAGTAGAGGAAGTAGTCAAATTGAAAAAGGCAGGGGTGAGCGATGAAACGATTCAGTTGATGATCCAGCAAGAAACGGTGAGCAAAAAGGCAGACGATCCTTACAAAAACACAGGAGTTAGAAAGGTTACAGAGCCTGACGGCAGAAGTTCCACTGTCTATTCGACAGGAGAAAGTGATGATCGAGAAAAATATGACGAGGAGAGCGAGAGGGAAAAAAGAGAAAAATCATGGGATATGCTGGACAGCATAATAATCGACGGTCGGGATGGAAGAAGGCCTTTGGACAGAAAGGAAAAGAGATAATGTTTATAGAGCTGACCAGGAAGTCTTATGTAGCCCCTTCACTTTTTCAATAATTTTTTCGGTGCCGCTCGATTCCTTCCCTTCCTTTTTGGAACCTTTAAGTATAGAATTCCCTCTGAGTTCCTTTAGCGTAGCTTTTACAGAATCCCTCAAACCATCTAAGTGATATCCACCTTCCAGTGTGATTACTACTCTTCCCTGGCAGGATGACCGGGCCATGTCCATGATCAACGAGGTAAGAATGGCAAACCCCTCTGGAGTGACATCCATAGCACCCAGAGGATCCTGGGAATATATGTCATAACCGGCTGAAACCAGAATGAGTTGAGGTTTAAATTGAGAGGCAATTGGCCTTAAGATTTCCTTAAAGATTGCCGCAAAGTCCTGATCTCCCTGACCCCCGGGCAGGGGAACGTTTACAGTAAATCCCTTGCCTTTCCCTTGTCCATCCTCATCAACACTTCCGCTTCCAGGATAGTAAGGGTATTGGTGGGTGGAAAAGTATAGTACCTGAGGATCTTCATAGAAGGCGTTCTGAGTTCCATTGCCGTGGTGTAAATCCCAGTCAATAATTAGAATGCGTTCTAAAAGATGTTTTTGGCGGGCATAGTGTGCCGCGATGGCAATATTATTAAAAATACAAAACCCCATTCCTTTATTACTTTCGGCATGGTGTCCCGGTGGTCTTACCAGGGCGAATGCATTTTCAATCTCACCCTCCATCACCCTGTCAACTGCCACTAAGACTCCCCCCGCAGCCATCCGGGCTGCCTCCCAGGATTTAGGAGAGGTCGTTGTATCCGGGTCTAAACTGCAAAAGGAACGCCCGGCGGTTGCGGCAACCTGATCAATGTAGTTTGGAGAGTGGTTAAGCTGAAGCTCTTCCCGAGTAGCAGGGCGTGGTGATAATACCCTGAACGTATCTTGCATATCTTCATCCTGTAACATCTCACAAACAACTTCCAACCGATGGTGGCTTTCAGGATGATAATCCCCGGTTATGTGTTGAAGATATATGTCATCTCTTAAAATGGCTGTTCTTAGCTCCATTTCTTCGCTTCCTCCCTAAGTTTGAAAATTATAAAAAGGATTATCCCCTTTCCATACGTTTGTCAAGACAATAGGGGTAAAATAGTATTGACAGTTCGTGCAAAAGATTATAGCTTTAAATAAAATATATTGCTTAAGGAGTATCTGTATGCTCGGCATTGGTATGCAGGAGATAATTATAATTTTAGTAGTAGCTCTGATCGTAATTGGCCCCAAGAAATTACCCGATCTAGCTAAAGCGCTGGGAAGAGCCTTGGGAGAATTCAGAAGAGCTGCCGATGATTTGAAGGAAAACCTTGATATCAATGGGGTGAGGGCAGAGAAAGAGAAGCTCATGCGTGAGTTTAGTAAGGAAAACCTGTCTAAAGGTTTTAAGGCAACAGAAGATAAAGGACCTGCTAAAACAGAAAAAACTGTTAAAACTGAAGAGTCTGCTAAAGCAGAAGAGCCCAAGGAAGAGAAAAAGGAATAACATCATAAATGGCTGAAGAAAAATCACCCTTTACGAGTCATCTGGATGAGCTGAGGAAGAGAATTATTATATGTATTGTTGCTGTTGCTGTGGGGTTTTTTGGCTCGTATTTTTTTGCTGAGCAGATTTTTGATATTTTGATAAAGCCGTTACAAGCGGAACTTCCTCCTGACAGTATGTTCATTTTTACAGGACTGCCAGAGGCCTTCTTTGTCTATCTCAAGCTGTCGCTTTTCGGCGGCATACTCCTGGCAAGCCCCGTACTTTTATGGGAAGTATGGTGCTTTGTTGCACCAGGTCTCTATGACCAAGAAAAAAAATATGTATATCCATTTGTTATCTTTTCCACTTTATTATTTGCTACAGGTGTTTCATTTGGTTATTTTGTTGTTTTCCCCATTGCCTTTAAGTTTTTTATGGGTTACAGTTCTGAAATTATAAAACCTCTGCCATCCATTAAAGAATACCTCAACTTTTCCTGTAAGCTTCTGTTTGCCTTTGGCGTTGTTTTTGAGCTCCCACTCTTTACTCTGTTTTTAGCTAAAATTGGTCTTGTCAACGAAAAGATGCTCCGCAGCAAAAGGAAATTTGCCATCCTGGGTATTTTTGCTGTTGCTGCGATTCTCACCCCACCGGATGTCGTCAGCCAAATCCTCATGGCCATCCCCTTACTAGTTCTGTATGAAATAAGTATTCTGGTGGCCAAATATTTTGGGAAAAAAGAAGAGGAAGAAGAAGAGGAAGAAGAAAACGTTTAACTTGTTTGGGCAAATTGTTTGAGGAGTTTTTTTTGTTTGGCTGTTAATTTTAAGGGTGTTTTCACCTCGACTATCACCTGTTGATCCCCTCGCCTTGTTCCTTTTGTATAAGGGATACCTTTACGCTTTAGTCTCAAGATTTCACCTGATTGAATCCCGGGAGGTATCTTTATCATGGCTTTTCCCTCCAGGGTAGGGACCTCTATGTTAGTTCCAAGACTTGCCTGGGGAAAGCTGACAGGTAAATGGTAGATGATGTCATTCCCTTTCCTTTCAAGGAAGGGGTGAGGATTAATGTTTATCACTATGTAGAGGTCACCAGGTGAGCCGCCATTAAGGCTTGGGTTTCCTTTGCCGGGCACCCTTAACCGTGTTCCCATTTTTACTCCTGGGGGAATTTCAATAGTGAGTGATCGGTTTAATTTTATTCTTCCCGTTCCCTTGCATTGCGAGCAGGGATGAGCAATTATCTTTTTCTCCCCCTTGCATTTTTTACAGATGCTGTCATATGAGAGCTTGCCCCGCTTCTTTTTCACCGTTCCTTTTCCCTTACACCGAGGACACTTTTTAAAACCGGTTCCCGGTTTCATTCTTAAACCACGGCAGGCAGGACAGAGCTTAAAGTAAGGGACCTCTATTTTGGTTTCTTTTCCCAGAGCAGCTACCTCAAAAGAGATAGACAGGTGAAATCTCAGGTCTTCTCCCTTTTCCGCCTTTTCTCTGTGCTTAAAGGGATATCCGAGAATATCTCTAAAAATATCTCTGATTAGTTCATCCGAAGGTTCACCCCAGTGGAATTGATTTGCGTTACTGCGGTGTCTGAAGCTTGTGGTGCTTAAGGAAGGGGCATAGCTTTCATCGTATTTAGATCTTTTTTGTGAATTGTTCAACACCTCATATGCTTCTGTAATTTCTCGAAATTTGCTCTCTGAATTTTTGTTTTTAG
>WTBG01000315.1 GCA_013139225.1 Deltaproteobacteria bacterium | reverse complement strand
GGATGGCAACTTTATTACATAATGTAAACTTGTTTAAATTCTTTAATAATGTAGAAAATAAACAATAGATTTGCTCTTCGTTGCAAAACTGCAACCAAGGATAAGGTAACTAATAGGGGAAGAGTTGAAACAGAAAATAGAAGATATAAGAAGTAGAATCTTAGAAGAAGAACTGAAGGCCCCTCAGGAGAGAAGGTATAGAGATTTATTTGAGCAGGTACGGCACGGTTTATTCGTAAGCACCAGGGAAGGCAGATTTATTGATTGCAATCAGGCTATGATCGATATGTTAGGTTACGGGAGCAAGGAAGAGTTTTTATCAATAGATATCGAGAAAGACCTCTATATAAATCCTGAAGACAGGAAAAGATTCCAGCAGGAGATTGAAAAAAAGGGTTATGTTAAAGACTATGAGATTAAATTTAAAAAAAAGACTAGGGAGAAGATTTCTGTATTAGTTACCTGTAATTCATTGTTGGACAATAAAGGGAAGGTTATTGGATACCAGGGGTTAAATATAGACATCACTGCGCGGAAGAGGATGGAAAGAGAGGTGAGAGAAGCCACCAAGAGATTCCAGAAGATTGCCGAAATGGGAGATGACGGAATTATTGTGTTTGATAAGAGCTATCGGATTGCATTTGCCAATACGATGGCGACAGACGTCACCGGTTTCTCTGGAGAGGAGTTGATGGGAATGGACTTTAACCTTCTCTTAAACGAGAGAGACCAGAAATTCTTGGCGGATATGCATTCTGAGGTAGGAGAAGACGAGGACAGGAGGGTTTGTGTGGAGATGAAGATTAACACTGCTATGGGAGATGCCAAGGATGTTGAAGTTTGCATTACTATTGCCAAAAGTGAAGAAAAAGGGTTTAGGACATACGCTTATATTAGGGATATTACCCAGAGAAAGAAGATGGAAAGAAAGATTCGAGAAGCAAATGAATTTCTTTCTAAAATGATAGAAAGTTCAGTGAATTGTGTAGTTGCAACCGACATGAAAGGAAACATCCTCCTTTTTAACAAGGGGGCAGAGGAACTTTTAGGATATAAGTCGGAGGAAGTGGTTGGTAAAATGAACATAAGGAATATTTATCCTCCTGGAGTTGCAAAGGAGGTAATGGCAAAAATGAAAAGTCCGGATTACGGTGGAGTTAGCAAGCTAAAGTCACTCCCCATGGTTCACAAAAACAGAGAGGGGGAAGTGATTGACGGAAGCCTTTCAGCCTCTATAATCTATGACGACAAGGGCAATGAGGTAGCAACAGTAGGGATTTTTACTGATTTAAGGCCGAGACTTGAAATGGAAGAACAACTTCGTAAGACTCAACAACAACTGTTACAATCAGAAAAGCTGGCAGCTATGGGCAGACTCACCTCTCAGGTTGCCCATGAATTGAACAACCCCATATATGGGATTATGAATACCCTGGAGCTTCTTAAAACTGAAATACCATCTAATAGCAAGAGAAGAAGAATTCTTGATATGTCCCTCTCTGAAACCCAGAGACTTTCCGAGATGTTGCGCAGTATGTTAAGCTTCTCCAAACCACAAGAGGAAGCAAGGAGAGAAATTGACATTAACAAGTTGATAGAGGATATACTGTTTTTTCTTGAAAAGCAGTTACGGGAATCTAACACCAAGATACAAATTAATCTGAGTAAAGAGTTTCCCCCCATCACAGCATCGCCTAATCAGATTAGACAGGTTATATTGAATATCATTGCCAATGCCAAAGATGCTATGCCCAATGGGGGAACATTGACTGTGGAAACACTTTCTGAGAATGGTCAGATTATTATAAAGGTTCAAGATACAGGTGTAGGCATACCGGAAGAGATAAGAGATAAAATTTTTGACGCATTTTTTACCACCAAACAGAAGGTAAAAGGGGTTGGTCTTGGTCTTTCCGTGTGTTATGGTATAATAAAAGATCATGGAGGAGATATTATAGTGAAAAGTGAGGTGAACAAAGGGTCTACCTTCTCTATTGTACTTCCCCAAAGTTCTTCAGCTAAATAGAATCAAAGCACTCCGCAAAATCTCATTCCAATATTCTTTCTTAAAAATCCTCCATCTTGCAATTCGTAACACAAGACCTGTATTATATCTATTTACAGCACTATGTGTTATAAGTGTTGTGGTGGTTGTGCCGTTTAAGGCCGGTGCCGATATCATTGCGTCAGGATTGTTTACTTCTCAATAACATTACAGATCTGATGAGATTTCCCAGATACTATGGCAGGAATTAATAAAACGAGGAGAAAAGATGAGAAAGATAAATAAAAGTTTAACCTGTATTGCATTGATCTTTAGTTTGTCGGTGCCCCTTGCTTTTGCTCAGTCCAAAGTGCTTGAAGTCTGGATTGGCACATGGACCGTAAAAACGAATGACAGATCAATTGTAACATGGGAAATAACCGATACCTGGGTCAGTGATACAGGGAAAAGTCATATGGCCTATGGCATCAAAAATCCCGGCAATGTCGCATTCCAGATTTATTTCGGGACTATGTTTGGCAAACATAATTATATTGAGGCAAGCCGTGACACGACGGTCTACGATCTCCCCATTGACACTGCTGAATATACTGAATTGGTTCTGGCTGATGGATTTAAATCGTTTAGCGCCCTGTCGGGTAAATATCCCATACACTCAGGGCATAAGGGAACGGGTGAAACCAAGCCCGAACATGGTGTCGTATCACCTCTTTCAGTCACTGATGTTCCAGGCCCCAACACATTGGGGCCGTGTAGGGATATAAACACGGTAGCAGGAAAAAAAGGCACAGTAACCGACATTGACGGCAATGTTTACCAGACCATTAACATAGGAGAGCAGGAGTGGATGGCTGAGAATCTCAAAACCATCAGATACAGAGATGGGACATCTATTGAATATCCGGGTGACGACGTTTCGGCATGGGAGCGTAATACCGCTGGCGCATATGCATGGCATAATAATGATATTGACAATAAGGACCCCTATGGCGCCCTATACAACTGGCAGGCAACAAAAAATACCAAGGGCTTATGCCCTTCGGGTTGGCATGTGCCCACCGATACAGAATGGCAAATATTGGTTGATTGTCTGGGAGGGGGATCTATTGCGGGAGGTGAGATGAAATCCACCCGAACAGATCCCGATCCTCATCCGCGATATAACGATCCAAACACCGGGGCCACTGACCGCAGCGGCTTTTCGGGTCTTCCAGCCGGCCTGCGTCGCAGCAATGGTACCTTTCGTGATATTGGCTTTTACGGTGCATGGTGGTCAGTTACGGATGGCACAGCAGGCGACGCATGGCATCGCAGCATTTTCTACGCTGACACAACTGTTTACCATTTTGTCTACGGTAAGGGCAGCGGCATGAGTATCCGGTGTGTCAGGGGGAGTGAGTAAGGGTTGGAACCAGGCTCGAAAAAACCTTTATCGATAATGATGGCGGATATTGATTTTTTCAAGGATTATAATGATAAGTATGGTCACCAGGCCGGGGATGTGTGTTTGAAAAAAATAAGTGGGTGCTTGCGCAAGACTATCCGGCGCGCCGGCGAGCTGATTGCTAGATATGGCGGAGAGGAATTTGTTATTGTCCTGCCTGTCACGGACATTCAGCATTCATTAAAGTTAGCCAAAAAATTATGCAAAGCTGTATACAATTTGCACATCCCCCATGAAGGTGCGCAACCATACGAGTGTCTGACAATTAGTAAAAATAGGGGTCAGGTCCATTGAAGTAGAATAGGTACTCAATTTAGTTCAAGAAGGCATGATATTGAGTGACAGATTTAAAGCGGTTTGAGAAGATAAATAGACCTGCCTAGACAGATTCCAAACAACTGCTGTACACCCCACATCTTGTGTCTCCCATCTGCCAGCTGAAAGTAAACACTACTACCATAAATGAACAATCCTAACTACTGTCCTTCCACTCCATATTACTATATCAAACTTACACTATTCACCTTCTGGTAAGCTCTTCTGCTCCTCTTCCACAACTACAGTATCCTCAGTATTCTTATCTTCTCCTATAATAGATATGATATTTTTATTTTCAGGTGAACTTTCACCCCTATCAGTAATTATACGAATAGTTTGTATCTCCTGTTGTACTCGTTCGATAGGTTTCCCCAGATAGTGGTCTAAAAGCAGGTTTAATATCCTTGGTGACACATCTGCTTTCTTGGCTATGTATTGTTTTAGCTGCTTATAGTCCATCTTTTCACCAGTTTCTGGATTGGTATGTAAGACATCATATGCAAATTCACGGGCAATAATAGTCTTCCTGTTCTTTATACCTTTAGGTTTTCCAGAATAACCTTTAGGAAACTTACGACCTTCTTTATTGCCTTCAGCAAATCTTCCCATACTGTCTCTTTTGACTAATTTATCAACCTTTGCCTCAATGACTTCTTCCATTTCTTTCTCCATATATGATTTATCAATTTCCAATAACCAAACCTATTTTATCCCCCTAGATATACTATCAGTGAGTTATGAAAAAAATCTTTGAAAATTATCTGAAAAATATTCCTGAAAAATTTTGGGGAAATATTTATCCCTAGGAGTCCCAAGGGAAAAAGTTTCAAACATGCACACGTGGATATTATATTCATATATGTCTCATTTCCCAAGGGGGCTTTGGGCGTTTGAGTTCCAGAATGGGGTGGGTAATCCAAAACCCCACCCCGTTTATTGTACTTAAATCTGGGTGCGTATAGGGTGCATGATAGGATACATTCTTCCTTATTCTGCACCCCTTATACCACGTAACTATTGAATTTATTTGCATTTTATTGAATCCCGCCTTCGGCACCAGAACATCTTCTCTCTTTCACTTGCCAACCATACCTAATCATCACTTTCCTTTCAATTCCTTCTAAGGTTTTCCAAAGTTTAGAATAATCCAAATTGACAACAATTTATCCTGAATTTTAGCAGGGTTAACGGATTACGTTCCCTTATTTGGCGTTGTTATTTTATGAATGTTTATGCACTTTCTGCTAATGTTTTTTGAGCAACAAAAGATGAATATTTGTCACACCTGTGTTAAAATTGGCACTGTCGTTGAAGACTAAATGTAAAAAGTGATTGAAAATCAACGTGATAAGATGTGGCAAGGTTCTTGCTCTTTATACCCTCTAAGTTGATAACTTTTTCATTTTTTCCCCTCTAAAGGGGAGTGATGGTAAAACATCATTCCCCTTTTTTGTTGACGGTAAGGTCTCTCCTTGGGTTTAAGATAAAAAGTTGACTTGGTGACCAAAAAGTGGTTTTTTAATGAGAGTAGTGCCTGAAAGAAACTTTAGGAGGTAAAAAGATGGGCTTTACCTGCGGTGTTATTGGATTACCTAATGTTGGAAAATCTACTATCTTTAATGCACTTGCTTCAGCTCAGGTGCAAGCCTCGAGTTACCCTTTTTGCACCATCGATCCCAACAAGGGAATGGTTGCTGTACCAGATGAACGTCTATATAAGATTGCAGAAATCACCCATCCTTCTAAGGTTACCCCTACCCATATCGAGTTCCTGGATATAGCGGGGTTGGTGAAAGGAGCGAGTAAAGGTGAAGGACTGGGAAATCAGTTTTTAGGACACATTCGCACTGTTGATGCAATCGCCCATGTTATCTGTTGTTTTAAGAAAGAGGAGGTATCCCACATTTATGGTTCACTGGACCCAAGAAGGGACGTTTTGATTGTTAATACCGAACTGATCCTGGCTGATCTGGAAACCCTGGAGAAAAGAATGGGAAAGACAGAAAAGCTCTTGAGGGTTGGAGATAAGAAGGCAGAAGCAGAAATGCATGTTTGCCAGAAGTTGAAGTCCTGGTTAGAAGAAGGAAAACCTGCAAGAACATTGCAAAGTGAGAAAGATGAAATGCGGATAATAAAAGACCTGTCTTTGCTTACCTTAAAACCTGTTGTTTATGTAGCAAATGTGGATGAAGAAGATTTGAAAGAAAAGAGCCACTCGACAATAGTTGAGCAAATAGCTAAACAGGAGAAGGCAGGATTGGTGATTATCTGTGGGGATATGGAGTCAGAGATAACACTGTTAGAGGATGAGGAAGAAAAGAAGGAATTTATGAAAGATCTTGGATTGGAAGAATCGGGTTTGCTAAAATTGGTAAAGGCAGGTTATGGACTTCTTAAACTGATTACCTTTTACACTACGGTTGGTCCTGAACTGCGGGCATGGACTCTCCTAAAGGGAACTGCGGCACCACAGGCTGCAGGGAAAATCCATTCAGATATGGAACAGGGGTTCATAAAAGCTGAAATTGTTTCATATGATGATTTTATTAAAGCTGGATCACTAACAGCAGTTAAGGAAGAAGGCCATCTCAGACTAGAAGGCAAGGACTATATCATTCAGGATGGAGATATTGCCCATTTTAGATTTAGTCAATAACGAATAGAGATGTTTATTCGTTGTACGGTTGCGCTGCTCGTTTCGTCTTTCGTCATGCGGTTGCGTTGATTGTTATCAGGATGTTCTTTTTTTAATTTCTTTTACAACCGATCCTCGAATAGCGTTACGAGTTGCGCAACCGTTTAACTCAACCGTCATAGTTAATTTTCGCGGTATTCTCCGAAGACGTCTCTCAGTATATCGGCTATCTCACCCAGTGTTGCATAGGCTTTGACTGCTTCAAGGACAGGGGTAATTAAATTGTCAGTTCCTTCTGCTGCTTTTTTTAGATTCTGAAGCGACTTTTCTACAAGGCTACTGTCCCTTTCATGCTTAATTTTGTCAATCTTTTGCTTCTGCAGCTTCTCGACTTCTGGATTTACTCTTAGTAAATTGGAAGGAGAGGATTCTTCAGTGGTGAATTGGTTTACTCCTACAATTATCCTTTCATTATTCTCTACTTCCTTTTGGTAAGAGTAAGCGCTGTTAGCAATCTCTTTTTGAACATAGCCCTCTTCAATAGCTTTAATCATTCCACCTATAGCATCGATCTTTTCGATATACTTTACTGCATCCCTTTCAATTTCACTTGTAAGTGACTCTATGAGGTAAGAGCCTCCCAAAGGATCAACCGAGTTAGTGACTTCGGTTTCATAAGCGGCAACTTGCTGAGTTCTAAGTGCGATGCATACAGCGTCTTCTGTCGGCAGGGAAAGTGCTTCGTCAAAGGAGTTAGTGTGGAGAGATTGAGTACCTCCCAGGACGGCAGCAAGAGCTTGATAAGCGACCCGAACTACATTGTTCTGGGGCTGCTGGGCTGTCAGGGTACACCCCGCAGTTTGAGTATGAAAACGTAGCATACAGGAGCCAGGTTTTTTAGCTTGAAAACGTTCTTTCATGATTTTAGCCCAAAGCCTTCTGGCTGCTCGGAACTTCGCAATCTCTTCTAAAAAATTATTGTGACAATTAAAGAAGAAAGATAGGCGTGTGGCAAAAGCATCTACATCCAAACCTACCTTGATAGCAGCATCGACATAGGCAATTCCATCAGCCAGGGTAAAGGCTACCTCCTGGGTAGCTGAAGACCCGGCTTCTCTGATATGATATCCGCTGATGCTAATAGTATTCCATCTGGGAAGGTGATCTTTACAGAAAGCAAAAATGTCAGTGACAATTCTCATCGATTGCTGCGGTGGGTAGATATAAGTCCCCCTTGCAATATATTCCTTAAGTACATCGTTTTGAATGGTTCCTCTTAACTCATTTACTGCTGCTCCTTGTTTTTCTGCAACTGCCATATACATGGCAAGTAAGGTAGCAGCAGTAGAGTTGATGGTCATTGAGGTGCTTACTTTGTTTAGCGGGATTCCTTCAAAAAGAATTTCCATATCGGCAAGAGAATCGATAGCCACCCCACATTTTCCTACCTCACCCCTACTTAAAGGATGATCGGAGTCATATCCTATTTGGGTGGGGAGATCAAAAGCAACACTTAAACCCGTTTGCCCCTGGTCGAGAAGATATTTGTATCTTTTATTGGTATCCTCGGCAGTGCCGAATCCTGCATACTGTCTCATAGTCCATAATCTTCCCCGGTACATGGTGGGTTGAACACCTCGAGTGAAGGGATGTTCTCCCGGAAATCCCAGCTCTTTTGTATAGTCTAATTCTTCCAAGTCCAGGGGAGTAAATAATCGTTTAAATTCAATTTGTGAGGTTGTATTAAAGTGTTCTTTCTTCTCCGGATGTTTTTCAGTTACTTTCTTTACTGTAGTGTTTTCCCACCGCTCAACCTCTTTCCTGATACCTGACATGCTGCCTCCTTTTTATGTTAAGATAATTTGAAAAAGTAAACACAGATGATTTCGCAAAAGGCAAAAAATCGAATCACTCCCGCGAAACCTATCCCCAATCTGATCAAAAAACGGGAGTCCATAACAAACTGAAATTACTGGATTCCTGCTTTCGCAGGAATGACAAATGAGGGGCAAATTCGACTTTTTACGAAGCGGTTAAATTTACCAGTAAATGTTAAATTTATCTCTTATCTTTTTTAAAATAGCAATGTTGTCTGAATGTCCTGTCATGTGGGCGGTAACAAGCCCTTTGATTGGTTTGCCCAATAAATAGAAATCACCGATTAAATCAAGTATTTTATGGCGGGCAAATTCATCAGGAAACCTTAATTTAGTGTTTACAACCTTTTCGTCGTCAATGAGGATGAAGTTGTGCAATCTCCCTCCGCTTGCCAGTCCTTTTTTCTCCAGTTCTCCTATGTCTTTAAGGAAGCCAAATGTACGGGCTGGAGCGATTTGGGATTTGAAAGATTGACTATTCTTTAATGTGAAAGTGTACTCTTGTTTTCCTACTGGTTCAGGGTAATTAAGCATGTACTTAACAGTAAAAGTGTTGTGAGGTTCAATAGAGATGTATTTACCGTTTTGAGAGATTTCTCCAATGGAGTATTTTTCATCAATGATGACTTCATCTAACTTGGTTTCCTGTTCCTCAATTCCAGCCTCTTCAATAAGCTGGCAGAAATCGAGGGCTGAGCCATCCATAATTGGGATTTCATCGTTGATCTTAACAAGAAGATTACTGATTTGATAGGCATGAATCACTGCCATAAAATGTTCAATGGTTCTAGCTAAAGTTTTTCCTTTCTTTAAAGAGGTGGCATATCCAGTAGATTCTACATAGTCAATGTGAGCAGGAACGTTTTCACTGGTAGTAATATTCCCAAAAACTATTCCACTATTAGGAGGTAGTGGGGATAGGATTATACCAGCTTTCATTCCAGAATGAAGACCTTGACCACTTAAGACCACACTGCGTTTCAGTGTTTTTTGTCGGAGTTGCTTTACCTTTTTCTCAGGCATCAACATGATGTCAAGCTTTTCTATGTACTTCTTTAAAGTGTGCTTGCGGATCCCCAACTTGCGAGCTGTTGTTGAGATGTCATTGTCGTTTTTTTTGAGATGAAACAAGAGGAAGTCTCTTTTCCAGGCGCTTTCAGCATCTTTGAGGGAAGTGTGTTTATCGTAACTCCTGCTCCTTTTGGTGGGCGATTCTCCTTTAATCACAGGAGGTAAGCTATTAATGGAGATTTTGGTAGTAGGTATAGAGATAACTAGTTTCTCAGCAACATTCTTTAATTCTTTGATATTCCCGGGCCAGTTATAGTTTACCAGTGCTTCCAGGGCTTCATCTTCCAGTTCCTTAACTTTGCGATTGTGCTCTTGAGAGAAGGTTTTAAGAAAGAAGGTTAATAAGGCAGGGATATCACCTTTCCTCTCTCTAAGAGGAGGAAGAGAAATACTGCTTTCACCCAGGAGTTGATACAATTCTTCATTAAATCCTCCTTCTTTAACCAAAGGAAGAGAATTACTGGTAGAAGATGCCAGAATTCTCGTCTCATTTAAATTCCCATTTTTACCGCTTTCTTTTTTGAGAACTTCAACAAGTTCTTTTTGAAGTTTAAGTGGCATTTTTTCAATAGAATCTAAAAAAAGTGTTCCCTTACCAACCTTTTCCAATACACCAGTTTTACGCGGCCCTTTTTTAGTAGATGATGGCAGGGTTGTTCCAAATAACTCCTGACTCATCTCCTCCGGGGAATAGAAAGTGCAGTTAAATTTGATCATTTGGTTTTTTCTTTTTGGGCTACGATTATGAATGAGGCGTGCAATAAGTTCTTTTCCTGTTCCACTTTCTCCTGTAATGACCACATTTTTATTGCTTTTGGAAAGCTTATTGATTTCTTGTTTAATTCTGATTGTGCTGGCACTTTTCCCAATGAGTTCTTCCTCTTTTGGAGGGAGAGATGTTTCTTCTTCTATGGCCCTTTTTCGTTCCAGAGAACTGTTTGCTATTGAAAGGATATTGTCAAGAGATAGTGGTTTTTCCAAAAAATCTAAAGCCCCAAATTTTATTGCCTGAATGGCGGTGTTTATGGTTCCATGCCCTGTCATCAAAACTACGTCTAAATTGGTGTCGTATTCTTTAATGGATTTTAAAGTTTCCATTCCATCCATACCGGGAAGCCATATATCCAGAAAAATCAAATCCAGGTTTTCTGCCCTCACCTTATCCATTGCTTCTTGCCCATCGTTGGCTGTTAATACCTCGTAGTCTTCATCTTCAAGACTTCCTCTCATTGTTTTGAGGATATTTTCTTCATCATCTACAATTAATATCCTGGTTTTTTTCATTTACCTTTCCTCATACCTTAACCGGTAGTTCGATAATGAATTTTGTTCCCCTAGGATGATTCTCTCTAACCCTGATATATCCATTGTGGTCTGAAATGATGGTGTTAACGATAGACAGTCCGAGACCAGTTCCAGATTTTTTCGTAGAAAAATAAGGTTCAAACAGCTTGGATTTTTCCTCTTGAGGAATACCGCAACCCGTGTCAGCTATTTCAATTCTGGCTATTTGTAATATCTTATCATAGGAGGTTTCAATATTAATATTGCCTTTCCCTTCGATAGCGTCAACAGCATTATCAATAAGATTAACGATTGCTCGTTTCATCTGATCTTTGTCGAGATCAAATATGGGGATTTTATCCTTTTCTGCCAGCTTAAAGGATATATTCTTTTGCGATTCTTTGAAGAGGGAAACAGATTCACGAACGACCCTGTTTAGATTATTGGGAAGAGGGTTGGTGGCTGGCATCCGAGCAAAATTAGAAAATTCATTAACGAGATTTTTGATTTCCTCTGTTTGATTAATTATGACTCTGGTACATTCATCAAAAATCTTACCATCACTAACAAAACGATCCATATACCTCTTTCTCAATCTCTGAGCAGAGAGCTGAATGGGAGTCAAGGGATTTTTAATTTCATGAGCGATTCTGCGTGCTACCTCTCTCCAGGCCGCGGCCCTCTGGGCTTTTTGGAGGTGGGTTAAATCTTCAAGAACAAGCAGCAGCCCCAGATATTTCCCCTGTTCATCTTTTAGAACCGATCCACTTACTAATAATTCAATAACACTATCAGAAAAAGACAGTTTGATCTGTTGTTCGAAAGTTCCCCTTCCTGAGGTGATTATTGCCTTAATCAGCTTTCTTATGGCTTCCATCTGTTCTACAGAAAAAACCTCGTCATAAGTTTTATATAAGGACTCTCCCATCTTGATTTTAAGAAGATTTTCAGCAGATTTATTGATGATTGTGAGCCGCCCCTTGTCATCAATAGAAATGACACCCGCAGCTACATTTTTCAGGATAATCTCTATATATCGCCGACGATGTTCCAGTTCCAAATTGGTTTCTTTTAAGTCATTGGTGGTTCTTTCAATCTGGATCTTGCTGGCTTTTAGGTCATTGGTCATTTTATTAAAGGAATTGACCAGGCTTCCCATCTCATCATCAGCAACAGACTCTATGGTGAAGTCCAAATCTCCCTGGGCAACCCTGTCAATTCCTACCGCTAGTTTTTGAATGGGATCGGTGAGACCCTTAGAAAGATAAAAGCCGAACCAGGTAGCTGAGAAAATGATGAGGAGTGTTACAATGGCAAGAATCATTAAATTAGCAGTTTTAATAGGGTTTTTTAGCATTTCTTGTTGTTTGTATTCTTCAAATGCTGACGATATCGTCATCAT
Source organism: Deltaproteobacteria bacterium (assembly GCA_013139225.1). GTDB lineage: Bacteria > Desulfobacterota > WTBG01 > WTBG01 > WTBG01 > WTBG01. The sequence goes on along the minus strand of WTBG01000315.1, from coordinate 1,599 downwards.
TTTTGAAACCAGGCTTTTAGGTACATAATAGTTGACTACCAGAGTTCCCACAACATCATTTTTTTTCCAGGTTGAATAGATGGGAACCACGCCCCTGATGAGATCACCACTCCCTGCGGGTTGAATTTTGGTAAGTTCCTTCCCATCTAATCCTTTCTGTACCAGCTCTGATTCAGATCCAATGAACTCTTTTAGCGGTACTTGCGGATTCATTGCCTTTACAAGTTCTTCCAGTGTTGAGGAAAAAACCTCTACAACACCCAGGTTATATTCTTCCTGTTTCTGTTTGATGAATTTCTCTAATTCTTCTAAATTTGCTTCGTTTAAAAGCTTATTATGGGTAATAGCACGACTGATTTGTTTAGCATAGTATGTGGCATTATCAGAGGAATTTTTGTAATATACTTGAGCTACCTCCAGGGATTTTTCCAGAGAATATTCTACTTGTGAACTGAACCAGCTATCAATAGAAGCAGTGACAAATTCTGCTGCAACCCAGAAAAGAAGGACAGAGGGAACGATGGAAAGGCCCACAAATGATACGACCAGTCTGGTGCGAAGTTTCGCTCCTAAAATTCCTCTTCTTCTTTCGAAGAGAAGTTTTACTACATTCCTGGCTACTAAGAAAATCAGGAGTAAAAGGAGCGTAATATTAATGTTGATAAGACCGTAAATAAGTATATTTTTTGTGGTTGGCAGTTCTCTTTCAGAGGCTGTGATGGAAGCTTGGAGTATGGTGAGGACTATAATTGACAAAAGTACAGCGAGAATAATAATAATCTCCCGCTTACGTTTTGTCTTATCTTTAAGAAACCCTTTTTTTGTATGTTTATAAGGTGTCATGAGTTTTAATTGTTGTTCAGATAACCTTACTACATTTAACCGCGGAAGTTACCCCAGATAAATAACTTTGCCATGGTGAAATAAGCATTGCCCCAGTGGAATAATCTACTCCTTGCACAAAACAAGCATTTCACATGGTAAACATTTAACGGGGCAGGCAGAGAACGCGGAGTGGAATAAATGAGAACAATGAGTCTATTATTAACTACTGCAATCTCAGCCTGCCCCGTAGAACGTGCTATCTATTCCACTGGAAGCTATTTGTCCGGAGCGTCTTCTACAGGCAGTGGTTGCTGTTCAGTTTTCTGGCCCCACCAAGGGAAAATTTTTAAAAAATAGTCAAGATAAAGAGGAAGATGAGAATTTCCCGTATGCGCTTCAGCAACAACATTATAGGTTATATAGTAAGTTTTATCAGGATTTAAATCCTCCTGGGTTATAATCTTAAGATTGTTTATGCTGCAAACTGATGATTCAGCTTCTACAAGATCATCTACCTTTACCGTAGGTTCATCCTTGTTGCTGTGATGGATGATAAATACATCCTTTAGATTATCATATTTTATAACATGGTTTATCTTTAGTGATGAGATCTCCTGATCAAACCAGTAAGGAGAATGGCATAAAAGTTTTATGTCAAATAAAATTTTAACGGGGATGCCGTTGAAGATGATTTCTTCAAGGTCGTAGTTAAAGCAGTTTTCTGCTTCAATAGTGGCTTCCACTTGATTTCTGTTTATGTTTAACTGTGTTACT
>WTBG01000240.1 GCA_013139225.1 Deltaproteobacteria bacterium | reverse complement strand
TTTTAATGATGATATCCAAAATATCAGGATTATTCAATCAAAATTTAAATCGACATTTTTTCTTAATAAGATTACTTTTTTTTGAATAAATTTCTGGTCTTGCTTTCAATAGGAGAACTTGAATATAGGCGTTGTCCCAAGGTTGGTGGACTAATTTACGCAGAATAGATTTAATACGATAAAAAATGGATTTCCCTCCGATAGGATAAAGAGCAGAAACATTATCCTGAAAGGAGGAGAAATCCATGAACACAATTTACATTTCGGTAGTATTGAAGTTTTCGATTAGGGATTTTCCACTGAGTCTGTATGAGATTTTTCTGGTAATGCACCAAGTAATGAACAAGTTGGGTAAACTCCTGGTTGTGGAATTTATCAAGCGCTTGGAAAAAGAAGCTGAGCAGTCGTTGAAAGAGCGAGGATGTGTTCGTCACAGTTACCAGGAAAGAACATTTCAAGGAATATTGGGTAAAATGACCATTAGGTTTCTCAAGGTGAAGCATCCCAATGGTAAGATCAAATATGCATTGGGAGATACAGTAACATTGCCGTCGTATGTGCGATATACCGAGGATGCTTTTGAACCTGGTTTGGGTCTTTTGCCGCATGTTTCCTATAAACGCAGTAGTTTGGAGATAAAACGGATAAATGGTAGCAGTCCTGGGAAAAGCACTCTCCATCGAAGGTTGCATGCAATTGCTTCCCAAGTAGAAGCACATCCTACGGAAAAAGTTCGAGGCTATCGCTATCTGATAGTTGATGGAACTGGAGCAAGATTCCAACGAAGCATCAGAGGCAAACCGAAGAAGGTTAAAACCTACCCTGGAGAACTTCGTATAGTGTATGCCAGCAAAGGCATAGGAGAGTCGTATGATGTTATCGGGAGATGGACCAATACATCCTGGAAAAAGATTGCTCATGCGATTTACCAACGAATTGATGAAAAAGATGTCCGTGTTTTGATCAGTGATGGTGGTCCAGGTATTGAGGAAGCGTTTCTTAAACCTCATATGAAACACCAACGATGTAGCGTTCATGCCTGGAGAAACCTTCGCGCTTTTTTGTATCAGGATGGAGTCAAAAAGGATGCTCAGCAAAGTATCTATAAAGTATTTCAGAATACACCTGTTTTCCGTTACTCGAAGAAAAAGACGATGGAGTCTTTGAATCCTGAAGATAGTGCCCTGGTGGAAAGAGAAATACATGCTTCTGAACACCATTTGCTCCATTTGCAAGATCTCTTAAAGGAAAAAGGGTATCAGAAAACCGCTATGTATGTGGCAAATCTTTCCAAACCACTCTTGACCTTCTTAAGAGAATGGCTTACCACTGGTGAAGTGCATCCTTCAACCAGCAATATTGCTGAGAGTCGTTTTTCTTTGATTAAGAATCGCATTGCTCGAATAGGACGTCGTTGGTCTGAGCCTGGCCTTAAACGATGGTTAGATCTAGCTATTTACAAGTTGTTTCCTGGATATGATTGGAATGAGCTGTGGAAAACGCTGTTACCACTAACAGGAAACCTATCATGTGAAATAGTCAGTGTCCATTAATCATCCACCAACCTTGGGACAACGTGGAGTAGTTTTAGATTTAGAACATAATGTCACTCATGAGTTTAGTATAAGCAAAAAGGTGCAAGGGGCTACTTCGACGATGAATCAAACTGTTATTCGTGGGTTGGTTACCAACATTATTCAGTAATCCGTCCGGAGGGCCCTCGATCTAAAAATCGTGGATAGGACAAAAGTCCTCCAACATAGTTCCTTCGAGTTTCTCCTGGCGTGCCCCCTGTTCCCCTTTGCTTATGTTATACGATGTATTTCAAAGGAATCTTAATTTTGCATCAAAATCCTTTTGATACAAAATTAAGATTGATACTATTTTTGTCTATGCGTCTGCACAGGAAACCGGCTGCATGAGAGCCCAGATAAAACCAACAAATTCTCTGGCTATCGCAACAATAGCTTTTTGTCTAGCTTTGCCTTTCATCACTAATGCCCAGTAACGTTTGTGTAAACGATACAAGCATTTTTGAGCAATCACGGCACTGTGTGCATCAACCCCACTCAATAACTGCTTCATCTTTACACTAATGCGAGGCTTTGTGACATAGTGCTGTACTGCTTCTATCAATGTGTTACGACATCTGATGTTACCCGCTTTGGTTATGGATACATCTTTTCTGGTATCATCCGATGAGTTTTCTCCGGGAATGAGACCCAAGAATGCCATTAAAGAACGTGGGCTTGGGAAACGGCGAAAATCAGTAATTTCAGCAATTAAAACCATAGCGCTCAGGGTCTCGATCCCCCTGAGTATGCGAAGCTTATTAACGCTGGGGGCATAGAGTTCGGAGTTGGCAATCTGTTCTATCTGCTGTTCAAGATGCTGTAGACGACTTTCAAGGTAAGAAAGATGTCCGAGGTATTCATCCAGGACTTGTTGGAGATATAGATTGGGCATTTCAAGCTTTGAAAGCCACAGGTGGTGCTGCTTTGTCCATTTTGATTTTGACCAGCGGCAGCCTTGAGATAGTAGAAAAGAGTTAATTTGTTGCTTTACTCTTTTTCCCGACTCCTTCATGGTTATACGGCAACGGATAAGGCTCCGCACGGATTCTTCCTCCCGGCTGGGAGGATGTACAATAGTTAACAAATCGTTTGCGTAATTTTGAGCCAGCTTTTTGGCATCACGAGTGTCGTTCTTCCGCCGGTCACCTGGTTTCCTTGGGATCAGTGAGGGAGCAATAACATCACAATGATATCCCAGAGCTTGCATCTTTCTCTGAAATACATAGCCAGAACAGGAAGCCTCATAACACATTTTAAGATCGAATTGAGTTGAGAGTTTTTTCATGTATTTCTTGATTGTTTTATCATCGTTGTTCAGACGTATTGTTTCATAAAACTTCTTTTCCTTAGCCAGGTAAATTGCAATTGTTATTGTTTTAATGTGGTAATCAACACCTAAAAATGCTACTTG
>WTBG01000287.1 GCA_013139225.1 Deltaproteobacteria bacterium | reverse complement strand
TTCCAAAATCAGGCAGAGGTGTCAAGAGATGAAATCCTGAGTCGATTGGTAGAGATACAGTATGAGAGAAATGATTATGATTTTTCTCGCGGTACATTCAGAGTAAGAGGAGATGTGATTGAGATATTTCCAGCTTATGAAGAGGACAAGGCTATTCGGATAGAATTTTTTGGTGATACCATAGATTCAATTGCAGAGATTGATCCATTAAGAGGAAAAGCTTTAAGAAAATTGAATAAAATTCCTATCTATCCTAACAGCCATTATGTTACAGGCAGGGAAAATCTGAAAAGTGCAGTTAAGGCTATTCGAAAAGAGCTCAAGCAAAGAATAGAAGAACTTCTTTCCCAGGACAAGTTGCTTGAAGAACAACGTATCAGAGAGAGAACCAATTTTGATTTGGAGATGATGGAAGAGATCGGCTACTGTACCGGTATAGAGAATTACTCTCGTCATCTGGATGGCCGAAAACCAGGAGAGCCTCCGGCGGTATTGCTTGATTACTTTCCTTCTGACATTCTCCTCTTTATTGATGAAAGTCATATTACGATTCCCCAATTAAATGGGATGTATCGAGGTGACCGTTCAAGGAAGGGAACTTTGGTAGAGTTTGGTTTCCGTTTACCTTCTGCCCTTGACAATAGACCACTTAAATTTGAAGAGTTTGAGCAGATGGTAAATCAGGCAATCTATGTTTCGGCAACCCCTTGTGAATATGAAGTAGCGAAATGTCACGGAAAAGTAGTTGAGCAAATTATAAGACCTACAGGATTGATTGATCCAAAAATTGAGGTAAAGCCTGCAACTCACCAGGTGGATAACCTCCTGGACGAGGTGAGAGAACAGATACAAAAGAAGGAGAGAACACTGGTAACAACTCTGACCAAGAGGATGGCCGAAGACCTTACAGATTACTATGCGGATCTTGGACTCAGGGTGAAATATCTCCACTCAGATATTGACACCTTAGAACGTGTGGAGATTATAAGAGACCTGAGATTGGGAACATTTGACGTTCTCATTGGTATTAACCTTTTAAGGGAAGGATTGGACCTGCCAGAAGTTTCTCTGGTTGCAATATTGGATGCGGACAAGGAGGGTTTTTTAAGGTCAGAAAGATCCCTCATTCAGACCTGTGGAAGGGCATCGCGGAATGTCTCTGGCAGAGTGATTATGTTTGCTGATGCCATTACTCAGTCTATGAAAAGGGCAATTGATGAGACTAATCGCCGCAGAAAGTTGCAGAAGAAGTTCAATAAAAAGCATGGGATAACCCCGGAGACTATCAAAAAGTCGATACAGAACATTTTAGGATCCGTATATGAAGCTGACTACCAGACAGTTTCTATTATGAAAGAGGCAGAAGGGGGGTACATTTCTATAGATGAAATTCCTAAAAAAATTAAGAAATTGAGAAAAGAGATGATCTCCGCAGCAAAAGAATTGGAGTTTGAACGTGCAACTGAGCTGAGAGATGAGATTAAGAAACTGGAGGAATTAGAGTTGTCAATTGGATAAAATTAGATTTTCTGCTTATTTGGAAAACTCCAGTTAGATTACCCTGATGAAATTATTAACAATACTGGATTCCCGCTGGAGTTTATCCCGTACTTGATACGGGGCGGGAATGACATGTTTTTTCAATCGGTTACATCCTTGTCTGTCATCCCTGCGAAAGCAGGGATCCAAGAACTAATAAACAACTGGAGTATTCCAAATAAGCGAATTAGATTTTTCATTTGAAATTATATACACAATTGGGTATGCTATAAAATAACAGAGCTTTCTAAAAGGGTGCTAAACTTTCATAACCCATGGAATGCTGAAACCCATTGCTCCATCTCTCCAATACTCCAACGTTCCATGAGCGAGGCAAATTTAAATAAATCGTAAAAATACTTTTGACATCAATAGGTTGTAGAAATTTCTAAGTGTTTGAATGCCGGCGTGGTGAAACTGGTAGACGCACGGGACTCAAAATCCCGCGGGCTTTAGCCCATGAGAGTTCAAGTCTCTCCGCCGGCACCATATTAAACCCAGAATTTTAGGAAGAGCTGAAAGTTTTGAAACGCCTCAGTAGGAATACAGAGGCGTTTCATTTTTTTTGTTTTGCTTTTTCTGCTTTTTTCTTGGCCTTCACTTGACCCTTTAGGGCCTTTTTATCTGCCTTTAACTGTTGTTTCTCCTTTTCCTCTTTTTTTATGATTGTTTCTGAAGATCCAGTGGATGCAGCTTGTGGTTCCTTTGCAAGTTTAGGTTCAGTTGAGGTACGCCTTGCCTTCCTTTTTTTGAAATAGTTTATCTGCTTATATAGAATACCCCAGTGGTTTTGTTAGTACCTGGATCCCTGCTCCCCGATCAGGTCGAGGACAAGTTTCGCAGGGATGACAGACAAAGATACAAGTGATTGACAAAACATGTCATTCCCGCGCAAGCGGGAATCCAGTCTTTTTTGTAATTTTTATCTAAGCATTTAACTTGGGCTTTCTGGATAATCATAATAGTTTATTATATGAAAGCTTATAGATTTACCAAACTGACCTATAAATCCAGCAAGCAGTACGATTATGACC
>WTBG01000054.1 GCA_013139225.1 Deltaproteobacteria bacterium | reverse complement strand
AATATCATGAGGTGCTTTGAGGATAGGAATCCCTTCTTCTTTGGCCTCCGACAATTGCTGCCTGTTGGAATAGCCCCAGGAAGCAAGCACTACATTTACTCCCAGAGATCCTACCAGCTTGAGATGTTCTAATATATCATCAATGAAGAAAATCTCTTCGAAGGAAACACCAAACTCTTTGGTAATGAATTTCATTTGCTCCCTCTTATCAATAGAGAACTCCCTGCTGATTATTTTGGGATCAGTAATAAGAATCCCCTGCTTTTCAAGGATGGCGGACACGGATGCTCTATCCCTGGTGGTAGCGATCACCACCTCAAGCTTGTCCATAACTTTTTTAAAAACGGCTGTCATTTCTGGAAACACCGAAAAAAGTTTTAACCAGTTTTCTTCATCATTCTCTCTGAGTTCTGCTCTTAGAGTATAGATGTCTTTTGCAATGGCCTTTCCTTCTTTTTCAAAAAAAGGTTGTGCCAGTTGATTAAATATTTCTTGAGTCATGGTACGGAAATCAACACTTCTCTCTTTAATAGATTTAAACACAAAGTAGCAATCCTCTGCATTTTTTAGAAAAGAGCGTGCCTGTCTGAAGCTATCCCCCACTTCTTTTGAAGATGGAAGGTCACCACCCATATGGTTAAAAGCCTTTAAGCCTAAGAAATACCACTCTTTGATGGTTTCGGCTATGACTCCATCAAAATCGAAGGCTACCAGTTTTATTTGATGAGTATTCATCTTTATCTAATCCTCTCCAAAAGTTCCTGTGCATTCATTCTAAGCTGCGAAAAATCTCCCTCATCTAAACCTGCACCCAGGGCAATTTTTCGTGCCTGATCAGGGGTGACCAAATCTTCCGGGGAATGAGCATCAGTATTGAGGACCAATCCTGCACCTGTTTTAAGTGCCAGCTTTGCAACATGACCGTTTGTTAAACAGTGTCCCTTCCTCGCAGTAATTTCAAGCATGATACCATTTTTTTTTGCCAATAAAACCTCTTCTTCTGTAATGAGACCTGGGTGGGCAAGAATATCAATCGGTGACTTAAGGGCTTGTAAATTACTGCCGGGTGCTACCGGCTCTACTATGGTTTCTCCGTGAACGACAACAACTTTTGCGCCCAGCTTCCTCGCTTCCTCGGCCAGAGGTTTTATCATCTCTGGTGGAACATGGGTAATTTCTGCCCCGGGAATAACCTCGATCTGAAAATATTTCATCAGCTCACCACAATCCTTAACCAGACGCGATATAACCCAATCAATATTAGAAACATCAACATGATCTGTAATTGCCAGCCCCTGGTAACCTTTAACCACTGCCCTTCTAACCAATTCTGAGGGGAGTAGCTCACCATCACTTAAAAGAGAGTGGGTGTGAAGATCAATCATAATATGCTCCTTTGTTTAACGTAAATTCCTACACCAATTGCGGAACCTATTCCATCTGCTATTGTATCTACAACACTTGAACAACGATAGGGGACAAAAAACTGGTGAATTTCATCGCTTATCCCGTAAACAAAACAAACAGCAACTGCAATCACGAATAAAACCTTTCCTTTGAGGTGATACTGCCCAAGAGCCCTTGCCAGTAGATAGCCTAAAATACAGTATTCCCCAAAATGGAATATCTTATCAGCGGAAAAAAATAGATGGGGATAGGTAGTCCCTGGCAAAGACGAAAGATAAAATATGCAGGCGGCATAAATAAAAAGTGGCAACCAGTAGATGAGAATAATCGAAATGGTTGACAATCGGGAAGCTGATGGTTTTTCGATATCCATTTCCGTCTAAAGCTTTATCCAACCTTTCTAACGGGGTTTACATCTGACGGTTCCGTAAAAAGTCCAACTTGTCCCTCATTTGCCATTCCTGCCCCGTATCAAGTACGGGATAAACTCCAGCAGGAATCCAGTGATTTCAATTTGTTATGGACTCCCGCTCCCCGATCGGGTCGAGGACAGGTTTCGCAGGAGCGACTTGATTCTTGGCTTTTTACGAAGACATTACATCTTATATTCAAAATCATCCGGGGACATTCTTTCCAGCAAATCTTTCAATTCTTTTGACCCATCTGTCTTACCAACTTCTTTTATGCTTTCTAAATCCATCTTTTTAGATTTTTTGATAACGTCTTCATCCACATAGATAGGAGATTTTGTTCTCAGGGCAATAGCAATGGCATCACTGGGCCTGGCATCAATCGTAAATGTTTTTCCATCCATACCAAGATGAATGTAAGCATAAAACGTATTATCCCTTAAATCAGCTATTTCTACTTTTAAGACCTTAATATTCAAACTGTTAAAAACATTCTTCACCAGATCATGGGTCATGGGTCTTGGTAAGTCTATCTTCTCCAGTTCAACAGCAATGGCACTTGCTTCTAACAGGCCTATCCAGATGGAAATAACTTCTTTGTCCTCTAAATCCTTTAAGACAATAACAGGTGCATTGGTGGTTGAATCCATGATTAATCCAGCCAGCTTCATCTCTTTCAACACGGTTTATTACCCCCTTCTAAAAGAAATTTATACAAGTTCACCCTTTAAAGAATGTAAGTGAACACCACTTATTTTAACAGATACCAGCATTCCTCGCAAATTATCTCCACCTGCAAAATTCACAGTCTTATTCGCTCCGGTTTTTCCAGTCATACAGTGCGGATCTTTCTTGCTTACTCCTTCAACCAAAACTTCCTCTATTTTATGCAACACGGCTTGGTTTTTCTCCAGACTATATCCGTTTTGAGCCTCTTGCAGTATCCTTAATCTCTCCCTCTTTACATCGGATGGAATTTTATCATTGAAACGACTCGCGTGAGTCATCGGTCTGTCAGAGTATTGAAAGGAAAAGAGATC
>WTBG01000184.1 GCA_013139225.1 Deltaproteobacteria bacterium | reverse complement strand
TTTGATCACCTGTCAGCACCTCACCACTAAGTTTAAGGAGAATTCTATGGTATTTTGGTTTCAAGTTTCAAATCCAGAGATATACTATTAACTCAATTCTTCGCCAAGTTGATATCTAACAAAACGTTTAATAGAAATGTTTTCACCGAGTTTTGCTATTAACTCATTGATGACATCTGTTATAGTAAGTTTATCATCCTTAATGTAAGTCTGTTCCATTAAACAAACTTCTGAAAAAAACTTTTCCATTCTTCCAGTGACAATTTTATCCCACACTTTTTCTGGTTTGCCAGAGTTTTTTGCCTGGGTTATATAAATTTCTTTTTCCTTTTCAAGAATATCAGGATCGACATCTTCTTTTGTTGTATAAAGCGGACTGAGTGCGGCAATATGCATCACAATATTTTTGCTAAGCTCTTTAAAGTCATCATTTTGTGCTACAAAATCTGTTTCACAATTTAATTCTAACATAACACCCAATTTGCTGCCAGGGTGAATATATGAAGAAATAATACCTTCAGTTGTTTCACGGCCAGCTTTTTTCGATACGGTTACTAAGTTTTTTTCTCTAAGATACGTTACAGCCTTTTCTATATCTCCATTACTTTCGACTAATGCCTTTTTACAATTCATCATTGGGGCACCAGTCTTTTCTCGTAACTGCTTCACCATCGATGCGCTTATTCCCATTATCTCCTCCGAACCATTGAAATTTCCTTAAGCATCATTTTCATCCTCAGCTTCATCAGATTCTTTCATACTTTCAGCTTGAATTCTCTCTTCGAATCTTCGCTTCCCCTCAATACAAGCATCAGCAATCTTAGAGTTGAATAGTCTAATCGCTTTTATAGCATCATCATTACCGGGAATGATGTGATCTATATCATCGGGATCGCAGTTGGTATCCAGGAGACCAACTGATGGGATGCCCAGTTTTCTTGCCTCCGCAGCAGCTATTCTCTCTTTTTTAGGATCAATAATGAATATAATGCCTGGAAGTTTTTCCATTTCTTTTATTCCACCCAAGCTATATTCCAACTTTGTAATTTCTCTTTCAATTTCTAAAGCTTCTTTTTTGGACAATTGTTCTAATTGTCCATCGGCCTTCATAGTCTCTAAATCTTTGAGCTTTTGAACATTCTTTTTTATGGTTTTAAAATTTGTCAGGGCACCCCCTAACCATCGTTTGTTAACATAGAACATTTCACATCTTTTTGATTCCTCTTTTATGGAATCCTGAGCCTGCTTTTTTGTGCCTACGAATAGTACCTTCTCCCCATTTGCTACGGCATCAACTACAAAACGATATGCCTCATCAAAGAGAGTTACAGTTTTTTGTAAATCTATAATGTAGATACCGTTTCTGGCTCCAAAAATATAGGGTTTCATTTTGGGGTTCCATCTTTTTGTTTGGTGTCCAAAGTGAACACCAGCTTCCAACAGTTGTTTCATACTTAAAATTGCCAAGAGCACCTCTCTTTCGAATAGATTATTGATTGATTTTGTTATTGAATGGTTTTAATACGCCAAAATAGCATATCTTGTTAGCACAACACATATTATTTTGCAAGAGAAAAATGAGAAGAAAATACAATCCAGTTTGCTAGAAGGTATACTATGAAGAATAAGAAGCATTAATCTTTATATATTCAGTAGTTAGATCGGTAGTGCCAACTTCTGCCGTTCCTTGGCCAATGTGCAGGTTAATTGTTACACGAAACTCTTTTTTCATAAGAATTTGCTTTGCCCGTGACTCCATACCTGTACAGATGCTATTTTCTACTACAATAACATCATCAAAAAAAATGTCGATGCGTTCAGGGATTATTTCTGCATCTACAGTGCCTATAGCTGACAATATACGTCCCCAGTTAGGGTCTTCCCCAAAAAAAGCAGTTTTTACAAGATTTGAATTTGCTATCTGGTAAGCAATTTTCTTTGCTTCTTCATTGCTTTTTGCTTCCTCAACTAGAATACATATTGTTTTAGTAGCTCCTTCAGCATCTTTTAGAATTAGTTTGCTCAAATCTAAAAAAAGAGCATTCAACGAGCTTTTGAATGTTTGATAATCGGATGATTCTTTAGGGAAAAAAGAATTTGCTGCCCGGCCATTAGCCATCATGATGACCATATCATTAGTGCTTGTTTCACCATCTATTGTAATCCGATTAAAAGAGTTATTAACAGCTTCTATAAAAACATCATCTAAAAGGTCAGGATTTACAGACAAGTCAGTAATAATGAAGGATAATAAGGTTGCCATGCGTGGCATAATCATCCCTGAACCCTTTGCTATCCCACAAAACGTCACTTCTTTACTATCAATCATTGACTTTTTCATAACTATTTTGGGAATGGTATCAGTCGTCATGATAGCTTCAGCAAAATCGTTAAGACCCATTGGAGATAAGGAATTTACTAAGTGGGGAATACTCGTTTTTATTTTATCCATGGGGAGTGCTACACCTATTATACCTGTCGATGATACCATGACTAATTTTTCGGATATACCCAACTCTTGAGCTGTCAATTTAGATAAATCTCTCGCATCTTTAAGTCCCATATTACCTGTACATGCATTGGCATTACCACTATTGACAATAATAGCCTGGGAATTTTTGTGTTTTATCTTTTCTTTGCTTACTAAGACAGGGGCTGCTTTGATTTTATTTGCTGTAAATACGCCAACAGCAGTTGCTGGCTGTTCAGAGAAAAGCATACCCAAATCTTTTTTGTTTTTTTCTTTTATTCCTGAGGAAATGCCACTTGCGAGAAAACCAGGAACTGAAATCTTCACCTTGCAACTCCTCTTCTGATACTAAAAGTCTTCAAAACTTCAACACAGAAAAAAACAGAGTAGAAATTTCATGACTTTTTGATTTTTTATTGAATGGTTTATTATAAAACCCAAATTGCCTGTTGTATTATAACTGTAAATCCTAAATTCAAGAAAAATCAAAATTCGATTTTTTTCATTTACCGCAACATTTTTTGTATTTTTTCCCACTTCCACATGGACAGGGGTCGTTTCTTCCGGTTTTTTTACCTTCTCTTTTAACTGTTTGCACCTTTGGTTGCTCTGCTCCTTCACCACGACTCAAAACAAATTGCTGAGAAGGTGATGGTTCTGGTCGTTTCAGAACAGGTTCCCTGGCCAGATGGACCATAAATAATTTCTCGATAGCTTCAGAATTTATCCGTCCAACCAGGTCTATGAACATGTCGTATCCTTCTTTCTTGTATTCTCTCAAAGGATCTTTCTGCGCATAGCCCCTAAGTCCAATCCCTTCTTTCATGTGATCCATATTGAGCAGATGCTCTTTCCATAAGCTGTCAACTACTTGAAGATAGATCATCTTTTCCAGTTGTCTTATAGCATCGTCACCAAACTCAGTTTCTTTCCTTTTGTAAATCTCCTTAGCCTGATCAGTAATAAGATCACTCAATTTTTCATAAGTTAAATCTTCTATCTTGTCAGGAGGGATGTATAAGGGGAAAGAAAATTGTTTAAATACAGAATCCTTTAATCCTTTAATATCCCATTCATTGGGAAGAACTTTGTCTTCTGCGTATCTTAGAGCTATCCCTTCCGCCAGTTCCATAATTGCAGTTGAAATTTCTTCTTTTAAACTCTCTTCGCTTAGGACTTTGTTCCGTTGTTCATAAATTACCTCCCTCTGTTTATTCATCACATCATCATACTCCAGGAGGTGTTTTCTTATATCAAAGTTCCGTGCTTCAACTCTTGCTTGCGCCCTTTCTATTGCTGAAGTCAGTAATTTATGTTCAATACGTTCCCCCTCTTCCATATGCAATCGTTCCATTATAGATGAGATTCTCTCAGAACCGAAGATTCTAAGAAGATCATCTTCCAGAGAAAGATAAAATCGGGAAGAGCCAGGATCTCCCTGCCTCGCACAACGTCCTCTTAACTGCCTGTCAATTCTCCTTGATTCATGTCTTTCTGTTCCTACAATATGCAAACCACAGGGCATATTATCATTGCACTCCGTCATTCTCCTTCCCTTTTTGTCAGGATCCGGACAGGCAGAACACCCTTTGGTTTTTACTATTTCGCAAATGACACAACATTGCTTGCATTTAACGACGCCAGGGCCAAGTTTTATATCAGTACCTCTTCCGGCCATATTGGTTGCTATGGTAACTCCCTTTGCCAAACCAGCTCTTGCCACAATCTCTGCTTCTTCTTTATTCCGCTTCGCATTGAGAACAGAATGCTTGATCGTTTTGGGAAGCATTCTGCTTAGCAACTCTGATACTTCAACTGAGACAGTACCCACAAGTACTGGCCTGCCTTTTTCATGCATTTCCTTTATTTCATCAATGATTGCTCTGTATTTCTCCTTTTTTGTTTGATAAATTGCATCCGGATGATTCAACCTCCTAACCGGTTCATTCGTAGGAATAACGACAACATCCAACTTATAGATTTTCATGAACTCTGGTGCCTCTGTTTCGGCAGTCCCTGTCATTCCAGCCAGCTTTTCATAGAGACGAAAGTAATTCTGAATCGTAACAGTAGCAAGTGTCTGGGTTTCACCTTCAATGGTGACACCCTCCTTGGCTTCTAATGCCTGGTGCAAACCATCACTGTAACGTCTTCCTGGCATCAACCTTCCGGTAAACTCATCTACAATCAATACCTGGCCATCACTCACCACATAGTCTACATCCTTTTCAAAGAGAGAATATGCTTTGAGGAGTTGAGAGATGTTCTGTATTTTTTCCCCCTTATCATAAAATTCATTTTCCAGTTTTCCTCTCTTTTTCTGCCTATCCTCATCACTCATGTCTGGATCTTCATCGATAACGCTAAGATCTGGCAAGACAAAAAGATTTGGATCCTGCGGTGATAATGTTTCTCTTCCCTTTTCAGTTAGGTCAACAACATGTGATTTTTCATCTATGCTAAAGTAAAGTTCTTCATCTAACTCCCCCAGTCGCTTATCTCTTATGTAATCCAGTTCTACTCGTTCAATAAGCTTCTTGTATTTGCCCTCTTTTATCATTTTTAAGAAGCGCTTGCTCTTTGGTGCACCTCGCTTAGCCTGTAGTAGTTTGATTGAGCCTTCATAATCTTTGTCTTCTTCAAATAAATTATCTGCCTGAGCAAGAAGTTTATTAACCAGTCCTATTTGACTTTGCACGATTCGATGTACAGGAGACTTGAGCTCTTTAAATTGATTGGTAGAGTGTTCTACCGGGCCAGAAATGATTAAAGGGGTCCTTGCCTCATCAATAAGGATGCTATCTACTTCATCAACAATAGCATAGTGGTGAAACTTTTGTCCCTGGTCTTGCGGCCTAATCGCCATGTTATCCCTGAGATAATCAAAACCAAATTCCGTATTGGTTCCATAAGTAATATCTGCTTCATAAGCCTTCTTCCTGGCAAGAGGATCAATATCGTGATAAATCACATCAACGGTTAATCCTAGAAATTCGAAGATGACACCCATCCAATCTCTGTCTCTCTTAGCTAAATAATCATTTACAGTAATGATGTGAACACCTTTGCCCGTCAGAGCATTAAGATAAGCAGGAAGCGTCGCTACCAGAGTTTTTCCTTCTCCTGTTGCCATTTCGGTTATCTTACCCTGGTGAAGAACTATTCCCCCTATCATTTGACAGTCAAAATGCCGCATATCTAATGTCCTGAGTGCTACTTCACGAACAACAGCATAGGCATCGGGTAATAGTTCCTCTAATGATTCTCCGTTTTTTATTCTCTGCCTAAATTCTTCGGTTTTCGCCTTAAGCTCATGCTCTTTAAGTGTTTTTGTTGTTGATTCCAGATTGTTAATCTTGTCTACCAGTGGACGCAGCTTTTTTATTACTCTGTCATTCTTGGTTCCAATCACTTTTTTAACAATAGCACCCAGCACCTTCAAACTCTCCTTAAAGATTTTAATTAATTTAGGACGCAGATTTTCGCAGATAAACGCTGCTGAATATCAAGTGATAATTTCCCATGCTTTTTGGTTTAAAATCTTGACAATCTGCGTTTATCTGCGTTCTAAAAACATTCAGTTCCCACTTATGTCCATTTCTTCAATCATAACACTGGGAGATCCTGTATGACCGTAAAAGCGAAGATCACTTCCCACAGCAACGACACGATTAAAAAGTGTCATGACATTTCCCGCAATGGCTATACCATTGACTGGAGTCGTTATTTTACCGTTTTTGATTAGAAAGCCACTGACCCCTACTGAGAAATCTCCTGAGATAGGATTAGAAGTATGAATCCCCATTACTTCATTGACAAAAAGACCTTTGTCCACAAAAGATAGAAGAGCGTCAGGATTCTCTTCGCCATTTTTTATATATAGATTAGAACACCCAACTCTTGGGGGGGAGTTGATTGATCCCCTGGAACTGTTTCCAGTGGAATTTGTTTTCGCTTTTTTAGCAAAATACGTGTCATAGAGAAAATTCTTAAGGATACCTTCCTCAACCAATGTGGTAGATTGCCTAACGACTCCTTCTCCGTCAAAAGGTTTTGTTGCGACTCCACCTGGATAAAGACCATCGTCAATAACATTAATCTTATCAGAAAATATTTTCTTGTCCATTTTCCCTTTTAAAATCGATTTATTTTTTTGCACAGATTCTGCTAAAAATGAAGTTGCTAAAACCCCTAAAAACTGGCTTGCAACACTATTATCAAAGATAACAGCACCTCTGAAGGATGAAGTGGGTTTTGCCCCTAATTGTCCTATAGCTCTTGAAGATGCTAATCTTCCTACTTTAGCAACATCCAATTCGTGATAAAAACTACTGAAGTCAAAATCCCATCCCATCTGTGAATCTCCTTTTTCCTCAGCAACGACTTCAATAGAACAAGAAAAAAAGGTTCGCTGATGGGATAGATTAAACCCGTTAGAATTGATTAAATACTCACTTGCTGTTTTTTCTTGATATGCTGCTTTTCTTACCTTATTTATTCTTCTGTCATAAGTTGTAGCTTCTCTCTCAAGACTTTTCACTTTATCTATTTTATCTTCTTTTGAGATAGATGCAATCTTTTGATCAAATAGCTTTAGTTTAGGAAGTGGCTTTGATGCTTCAGGAAAACTATATAATTCATCTGTCGAAGAGTTCCTTGCACTCAAAACTGCATTTGAAATGACCTGATCAAAAGCTTCATTGGTAAATTCTGTGGAATAAGAAAATCCTAATCGGTTATCATTTAAAATTCTCAATGATAATCCTTTGCTATGCGAAGAAGTGAAACACTCAACTTGCTGATCTTTAACTTCTATAGAAGTTGATTCTACTTTTGCAAGGTATATCTCATATTGGTCAATATTCATTGATTTTACTTTTTGCTTTATATATTCATTCCAAATCATTTTTTAGTCAAAACCTATGCAGTGAGGAATTTAGGGATTGAGGGATTCATTCTTAACAAAAGGTCAAGGTAGTTGCATTAATTCCTGAATTTGCTTATCTTCAATACTCAAGTTGTCTATTAGCACCTGGATCCCTGCTTTCGCAGGGATGACAGACAAGGATGGAACTGATCGAAAAAACATGTCATTCCCGCGCAAGCGGGAATCCAGTATTGTTAACAATTTCAGCAAAGGCATTCAACTGAAGATTTGCGGATAACCAGATTCCTGAATTCCTAAATCCACAATTCCTCAATTGATTATTCTATTGACTCTACACTTCTAACAGCATCAATTAAATTTCTCACTAATCGTTCATCCTTCTTCCCAACAGACTCTTCAACTCCACTGCTTAGATCAATACCGTCGGGGTTAACCTGGATAAGGGCATCCTTAACATTATCCGG
>WTBG01000178.1 GCA_013139225.1 Deltaproteobacteria bacterium | reverse complement strand
AGTGCTCTCTGAACTTTCCGCCGTAGAATATCACCTGGTTCAAAAGTTAGAAATTCTTCCGTATCAATATGTTCTTATCTTTCAGTTGGTAAAATAATTTGTGAAAATCTACATTTGACTTTACAGTAATCCGAGGGTTGTTTCAATTTGTGTTGACAAAGTACTTTTGCCGCATGATCAAATTAGGCAAGACTATCTTGTAAATTCTGATTTTTTATAATACTCCTGCATATGTGAGGTTTGCCGTGGCGGCGGCAGGGCTGATTTTTATCGCGAATATCGGATTGTGAGAGGGATGATTTTATGGAAGTCTTCACTTTGCAGAATTGATAACGCTTAAGTTAGGGGTAATGTCATGAAGATCTTAATTCTCTATTGGTCTTCAACGAAAAATACCGAGAGGGTGTCAAATAGGATTGCTGATACCCTCAAAAAGGAGGGGAAGTCTTTTGAGATCGTGAAGGTGGAGGAAGACTTTTCCTGTAATCTTTTTGACTATAATCTTGTCTTTCTTGGGACCCCCGTCATCGAGTTCCTTCCCCACAAGCGAATCCTGTCCTTTCTCAAGGAACAACTCACCTTTCACAGAAGGGAAGGGAACGTAAAACTCTGCTGTCCAAAGGTGCCGGGCAAATACGCAGTCTGTTATTGCACGTATTCAGGCCCTCATACTGGCAAACGGGAGGCCATTCCTGCTGTGCTATACATGGGGCAATTTTTTGAACATCTAGGTTTTGTGGTGGTAGGAGAGTGGTATACGGTTGGAGAATTCAAGGGCATCGAGAAGGCATCCTTACAAGGCAAATTGGGAGACATTAGGGGGAGGCCTAATGAAGATGATCTGCTTGATATCGATAATAAGGTTAGAGAAGTCTTGAAAGAAGTAGAGATCGCGAATGAATTATAAATCACAACCTAAGGAGATAATGATGGGGAAAATGATTGCATATTGTGGTATTGACTGCGGAAAGTGTGAAGCGTTTATTGCAAAAAAAGAAAACAATAATGAAATAAGGAAAAAATATGCAAAAGAACTGTCAGAACGGTTCGATGTAGAAGTTCTTCCTGAAACGGTTAACTGTGATGGCTGTCCTTCCTCTGGGGAACATATGGGTTACTGCAGTAAGTGCGGTATTAGGGACTGCTGCAATGATAAAGGAATTGAGAACTGTGCCTTCTGCGATGATTATGTTTGTGAAAAGCTCGAGAAAGTATACACGTTCATGCGTGATGTAATCGGGAAGATTAAGGATAATGAAGCGGAGGCAAAAGTTACACTTGATGAAATAAGAAAAAACATATGACTAAACAAACTGTAAAAGAGAGATTACCATGGGAAACGAAGGTGTCGGCGAAAGAGCTAGCCCAGGTTAAAAAAATATGAGGTTGACGTAAAATTATAGTGGAGTAAAATAGGATTTTGCAATTTACAGCTACTTCAATATTATCTCAACTTTCTTTACATTTTTATCACTGATCTTAACAATTTTTATCTTAAAATCATTCCATATTAGAATTGTGTTTTCTTTTGGTAAGACTCCCTCAAACAAATCTAACAGAAATCCATTTAAAGTTTGGTAATTTTTATCTTCCGGAATATTCATATTAAATTGCTCATTAATATCGTGAATTGATTCTTCGCCGTTGACAATAACTTTATCGGATGGTCTTTTTGCTAAGGCAATTTCTTCAGCATCGTGTTCATCTACTATATCTCCAACCAACTCTTCTAGAATATCTTCCATCGTTATAATACCACTAAAATCATCAAATTCGTCTTTCACCAAAGACAAATGAGTTTTATTCTTTTTCATCATCTCCAAAGCACTATCTATTTTCATAAATTCGTTTATCCATAAAACCGGTCTTAAAATTGATATGATGCTGTTTTTTTCTTTGCAGTCCTCAAGGTTTAACAAAAAATCCTTAGCATGCAATATTCCAACAAAGCTTCCATTTTTATTTATTACAGGATACCTGGTATACGTCTTCACTTTTATTGTTTTCATGAGTTCGGCAACGGATATATTGTTCCTTATGATGGTTGCGTTATTTTTTGGAACCATTATATTCCTGACATTGAGTGCACTAAACTCTGATACAGCTTTTAAATACATCCCTCTTGTACCTTTTAATGCTCCTTCCTTTTCTGCAAGAGAGATAAAGAAATCTAAATCCTTTAGGGTTATCAGGGGACCACGTCTTGAATATTGGAGTCCTGCTGATTTAAAAACTCTTTCTGTAAAGAATACTAACAAGAAACTTAGAGGATAAAAGAGATAATAAAATAACATTAAGAACCTGACAAAAAGAAGGCTCAGCCTTATAGCGTTAGCCCTTGCGAATATTTTGGGGAGTATTTCGCTAAAAGTTAAAACCAAAAATGTCATCGTACCTACAGCAATTGCAACAGCATTATGTTTAAATAATTTTTCTGCAATAACCGTTGTTAAAGCTGTTGCAAGGATATTTGCTAAATTATTTCCAATTAGGATCGTTGTAAGAATTTTACTTGGATTCTGAAACCAATAGCTTAAGTATTTAGCACCTTTTGACTTTGAATCAATTAGCTGCATTGTTTTAGCTGGTGATATGGAGGTCAGTGCTGTTTCACTACTTGAAAAAAAAGCGGAAAGCAC
>WTBG01000086.1 GCA_013139225.1 Deltaproteobacteria bacterium | reverse complement strand
GCAGGATATTGCTTTTTTGGAGTTCTATTCCATCCAGGTTAATAGAAGAATCTATCCTCTTGTAGTGATTGTGTACAGCTACAGACAAAATTCTCTTTGCCCTTTCCTGGCCGATGACATATTCATCTAAAGCCTCCTTAATCTCACAGGGCTTGGGAATAGTCGATTTCCTGCGGCTTATGGCTTCTCTTTCATTTTCCTCTGCAATGATATCATTACACAGCTCAATACATTCGTCGCAAATGTACACGGAAGGACCCGCAATAAGTTTCCTCACTTCATCCTGATTTTTCCCACAAAAGGAACAAAATAAATTTCCATATTTACTAGAGTCTTTCCGATTCACCGCTTTCCCCCTTTACCTGTTGTTTTTAGTTCAGCCTTACGGATTTTTTCTGCCTTAACAATAACATCATCAATAATGCCATATTCCTTTGCCTGTTGCCCGTCCATGAAAAAATCTCTATCGGTATCTTTCTGTATCTTTTCCCGAGGCTGATTGGTGTGTTTTACCAGTATAGAATCGAGTTCTTCCCGCATCCGCAAGATCTCCTTAGCATGAATATCAATATCAGTCGCCTGACCCTGGAAACCACCTAAAGGCTGGTGAATTAATATTCTGGAATGGGGAAGTGCATGCCGTTTCCCTTTTCTCCCTGCAGCCAAAAGAAGTGCTGCCATACTGGAAGCCTGCCCCATGCATAAAGTAGAAATATCAGGTTTTATATACTGCATGGTATCATAAATAGCAAGGCCAGCAGTCACCACCCCACCAGCAGAATTTAGATAAAGATGAATATCCTTATCAGGATCCTCAGATTCCAGAAAAAGCATCTGGGCAATCACAATATTTGCAACATCATCATCAATCACATTACTCAAAAAGATAATCCGATCTTTTAGAAGACGTGAGTAGATATCGTAGGCTCTTTCTCCTCGACTGGTCTGTTCTACCACCATGGGAATTAAGGGCATATAATCTCCTTATCTATGACTTGCTGTTTTTAGAAATCTCTACTATCGTAGCCTTTCCAATTAAAAAATCAAGGGTTTTGTTTTCTAATAATTTAATCTCAAGACCTTTTAACAACCCTTCCCTTTTATAAAAATCCCTGACCTTTTCAACATCCTGATTACTCGATTTCGCAATGGCCTTCAGTTTTTCCTCTACCTCATCATTATTTACAGAGATATCCTCCCGTTTAGCAATAGCCTCAACAAAAAGCGAACACTTCACCTGCTTTTCTGCCTCAGCCTTATAATTCTCTTTCATTACATCAATAGGAATGCCCAGTTTTTCCAAACTCGAGCCCTGAGAAAGAAGAGCCCGTTGGGTATCAGCCATGATAAATTCAATCTGACGTTCTACCATCGACGTCGGCACTTCAAATGGATTATTTTCTATCAGTTGATCTACTACCCTATCTCTAACTAAAGATTCAAGCCGATGTTTTTCCTCTTTCTCCAAACCCTCTCCCAGTTTATTTTTAAGATCTTCTAATCCCTGATATTCGCCCAAATCTCTGGCAAAATTGTCATCTACTTCAGGAAGCACCTTTTCCTTCAATCCCTTAATCTTTATCTTTAAGTTGACTTCTTTGCCTGCCAGGTCTTTCCGATAATAATCCTCAGGGATTCCAAGCATGATTTCTTCAGACGCACCTTTCCTGAGGCCTAAAAGTTTCTGGCCCAATCCGGGGAGATAGGTGTCGGGACCTACTTCTAACAAATGATCTTTAACCTCCCCACCTTCGAAAGGTTTTTCGTCAAGAGTTCCGTCACAGTCCATTAAAACGAAATCCCCCACTTTGACCGGTCGATCTTCTTCGACTTCCTTAACAGAGGCATGTGATTCCCTGATCATATTCAACCTGTTTTCTACATCTTTTTGGGTAACTGCCAGTTTTTCTTTTTCCACCTTCAAGTTGAGGTAATCCTTTAATTCTATTTCCGGTTTTATTTCAAAGCTGGCGGAATAGAAAAACTCCTTCCCCTCTTCCAAAACACCATTTTCTACCACCGGCTGTGAAACCGGTACAACCTGTACTTTTGTTAATGCTTCGGGATAGGAAACCTGGATAAGCTTGGAAATAACCTCTCCTTCCACCTGTTCTTTATAATACTTTTTTAAAATATCTTTTGGAACCTTTCCTGGGCGAAATCCTCTAATCTTCGCCGTTTGCTTCAATTTCTGGTAGACTGAATCAATCTCTTCCGTTACCTTCTCAGATGGTATAATTACATTTATCTTCTTTTTAACCGGCCCAAGTTGTTCAATGTCAACATTCATCAATACTCTAATCCTCCGAAGTGAAATAATTATTTTACTGGTGCGAGAGGGGGGAATCGAACCCCCACGGTTGCCCGCTGGATCCTAAATCCAGTGCGTCTGCCTAATTCCGCCACTCTCGCAAGAACACAACTTAAAACCTACGTGATATCCTCTTCAGACTCCATTTGGATAGTCTCTTTCCTGTGATCATCAAGCTTATACTTCAATAACCTCTTCTTGGCTTCTTCATCTTCCTTCATCCTCCCCTGCAACCTCTCAAATAGAAATACTACAACTAAGCACATGATGGGAACCAATATTCTCACTACCCCATCAAACTTTATAATAGCGTAAAAAGTAAATAGCACCAAGAACAACTCGAAAAGAGAAAAAATTCCCATGACTCCCCCTCCTTCTGGCAAAGTGAAACTGTTTCAAACTTAAAAAATTTAAGCTAATTCGCCTTTACTCTTAGTGAAATCTACAACATTAAGAAATATAACATGAAAAGGCATCTAAATCAAATAATATAATCTGCTTATCTACAATACTCAAGTTGTTTATTAGTTCCTGGATCCCTGCTTTCGCAGGGATGACAAATAAGGATGGAACCGATTGAAAAAATATGTCATTCTCGCGCAAGCGGGAATCCAGTATTGTTAATAATCTCATCAGAACATTCAACTGGAGATTTCCGGAGATTTCCGGATAATAAAATAATATACTTCATATAATTTTCTACAACTGGCCGGTCTGACTTACACCAGCAAATGATTTAGCTTCGGCTCAGGAAAGCTGACAAACCTTGCAAGTGTAAATTCTAAAAAGTGTTTGATGACTGCACTTCTTCCCATCCATACGTTTCGGGAAAACCCAAAAAGTCTTGATCATTTTCTCTAAGCTTTGCTGAGTTGCACCCTCTTTTTATAAAAAGCGTAATGAATACTTGTGCTATCTATGGTATCATTTTTCACAAACATCTGTCACAAATAGCTTGACACCAATTAAAGGGGATTTTATTATTTTCTTCTAAGAGAGGTATGCCTATGCCAGAAAAGCTTGGTCGTTTACTGTTAAACAATAAAATAATAAGTGGACCGCAACTACAAGAAGCCATAAAGGAACAAAAAGGTTCAGGGGAAAGACTCGGTTCTGTCCTCGTTAAACTGGGATTTATTAAAGAGGATACCCTGGTCTCCTTCTTAAGTGGTCAATATGGAACGCCATTCATTAATCTCTCAGAATTTAGCATCAATTCCGATCTGATCAAATTAATTCCTTGTGACATTGCCCACAAATATTTAGTTTTTCCATTATCTTTGAGGGCAACTACTCTAGTAATTGCTATGGCAGATCCTTCAAACATTTTTGCCATTGATGATATAAAATTTTTAACGGGCTACCGCATTGAAGTGCTTGCCGCCACCGAAAGTGCCATTAAAGAAGCCTTGAACAAATACTATGACACTTCTAGTAACTTAAGTGAACTAGTATCCCATTTAGACGGAGAAGGAGTAGAGTTCATTGAGGAAGGAGACGAAATCGACATCAGTGAGCTAAAATATGCAAGTGAAGAGGCTCCTGTCATCAAGCTGGTTAACGGGATGTTGAATGATGCAATAAAGAAGGGTGCCAGTGATATTCATGTAGAATCTTACGATAAAACTTTTAGAGTTCGCTTCCGCATCGACGGAGTCCTCTATGATGCAATGAACCCCTCTCTTAAATTTAAAAATGCCTTTATTTCTCGTCTTAAGATTATGTCAAAGTTGGACATTGCCGAACGGAGATTGCCTCAGGACGGAAGGATCAAAATCAAAACGGAAAGAAATCGGGAAGTTGACTTTCGTGTGTCTGTTCTCCCCACTCTTTTTGGTGAAAAGGTAGTCCTGCGCTTGCTAGACAAATCAAGCCTCCAATTGGACATGACCAAGTTAGGATTTGAAAAAGATGATCTGGA